>JARGGE010000146.1 GCA_029210865.1 Trueperaceae bacterium | reverse complement strand
CATCCGCGGGTCGGAGTGGTACACCTTCGACGCCGACGGCAAGATCGACGCCATCTGGGCCCACTACGCCTCGCCGCGCGACCCCGAGCGGCCGGCGAACGAGCTCGACGGCTTCGACTACGCCGCGCACGCCTACCCGCTGGCGCCCCCCGTGCTCGACCCCGGGATCGCCGCCGAACGCGCCCGCAACCTCGAGGCCGAGGCGTGAGCGGCGTCGGGCCGCGCGACGCAGCGGTGCCGCTGGACGCGACCGCCCCGCTCGCCGCGACCGCCTCGCTCGCCGCGACCGCCTCGCTCGCCGCGGCGGTCGCCCAGAAGCTCCGCGAGGTCTCCACGTCGACGCTCGCGACGGTGCTCTACCAGCACGGCTTCCGCACCCGGGTGGTGCGGCTGCGCCCCGGCCCCAAGATGGTGGGGGTCGCCCGCACGCTCCGCTACGTCGCCATGCGCGAGGACCTCGACACCCTCGCCGAGTGGAAGAGGCCCAGCAACCCGCAGCGCGCGATCGCCGACACGATCCGACCGGGCGAGGTGCTCATGCTCGAGGCTCGCGAGGACGCCAGCTGCGGCACCATGGGCGGCATGCTCGTCGCCCGGATGATGGTGCGCGGGGCGGCCGGGATCGTCGCGGACGGCCCCTTCCGCGACGGCCCCTTCATCGCCGGGCTGGACTTCCCCAGCTACGCGAACGGCATGAACGCGAACACCAACCTGATCGCCCACCACCCCGAGGCCCTCGACGTCACCGTCACCGTCGGCGGCGTGCAGGTGCGCCCCGGCGACGTGGTCGTGGGCGACGACGAGAGCGTCGTCGTCATCCCGCGCCACCTCGCCGAGGAGGTCGCCGAAGCGGCCTGGGTGAAGGAGCGCGAGGAGGCCTGGATCGAGGCGCGCATCCTGGCCGGCGCGCCGGTCGAGGGCACGTACCCGATGGACGCGGCCACGCGCGCGGCCTACGAGGCGTCGGCCGCCGAGGCGTCCGTGGCCGGCGACGGCGACGCGAGGGCGTCCTGAGGGAAGGCCCAACCGACCCCGCGGCGCGCCGCCCATTCGACCGCTTCCTCGACCCGGGCGCGCACGGCGGCGCCGGCGAGGTCGGGCTCGTGGGTGAAGAGGCAGCGCGGGGTGGCCGCGCGCGTAGCGTCCAGCCGCCCGGCCACGCCGACCTCGCGTTCGAGTCGCGGCAGGCTCGCCACCAGGTGGAGTCGCTCCTGCTCGTCGAAGGCCGCGCCCTGGGCACGGACGCGCGCGCGCAGGGCGGCGTCCAGGTGGTAGACCTCCGGCCGGTCGTCGTCGGCGGTCAGGAGCCCCAGCACGCCCGCCTCGGCGTCGCGCCAGGCGCGCACGGCCTCGTGCCGACCCAGGAAGCGGTGGACGCGCGGCAGCCGGTCGATCGCCGCCGACCCCGCGAAGCGGCGGGTGGCGGCGACGAAGCGGGCGTAGTGCGCGCGGGCGTCGACCAGCGGAGCGCCGCCCGCGCCGTAATGGGTGGCGGCGTCGAGCCCGTGGAACCCGAAGCGCAGCCAGCCCGAGGCCGCCGTGAAGGCCGCCCGGTGCCGCGGCGGGACGTCCTCGAGCGTCCAGGTCCCGTCTTCCAGGAAGGCGTACAGGCTCACCACCACCCCCGCGCGCTCGTGCAGCGCGCGCAGGTAGGCGAAGGCCGGCTGCGTCCAGGGCGTGACGTGCTCGCCCTCGCCGAGGTCGCGCAGGCACGCCGCCACGTCGTCGACGCTCAGGTGCAGAGGTCCAGAGGGCATCGCCCCCACGCTACCGCCGCGCGCCGCGCCGCCGCCCAGGAGCCCGCATGACGATCACCGCCGTCCGCATCACCCCCATCGCCTTCCGCGACCCCCCGCTGCTGAACGTGGTGGGCGTGCACCAGCCCTTCGCGCTGCGCTCGATCCTCGAGGTCGAGACCGGCGACGGCTTCGTCGGCCTGGGCGAGACCTACGGCGACACCGCGATGCTCGAGGGGCTGACCACCGTGGCCCCGCACCTCGTCGGCCTCGACCCCTTCGACCTCGCGGGCCTCCGCGCGACGATCGACCGGCACCTCGCGGCCGGCACCGACGGCGGGCTCTCGGTGGCGCCCGGCACCTCGCGGCGCAACCTGCCGGTGAAGGTGGAGGCCGCCCTCGAGGTCGCCTTCCTCGACCTGCAGGGGCAGCTGCTGGGGCGACCGCTCGTCGACCTGCTCGGCGGCGCGGTGCGCGACCGGGTGCCCTACAGCGCCTACCTCTTCTACAAGTTCGCCCGCCGCCACACGCAGCCCGAGGACGACGCCTGGGGTGCCGCGCTCGACCCCGACGGCATCGTCGCGCAGGCACGGCGGATGATCGAGCGCCACGGCTTCCGGTCGATCAAGCTCAAGGCCGGCGTCTTCGCGCCCGACGCCGAGGCCGAGGCCCTGCGCGCGCTCGCCGCCGCCTTCCCCGGCGCACCGCTGCGCATCGACCCGAACGGCGGCTGGACGGTGGCCACCAGCCTGCGCATGGCGGCGCAGCTCGACGGCGTCCTCGAGTACCTCGAGGACCCGGCGCCCGGGCTCGACGGCATGGCCGAGGTCGCACGGCAGATCGACCTCCCCTTGGCGACGAACATGGTGGTCACCGGCTTCGAGCACCTGCCCGATGCGCTCCGCCTCGGCTCCGCGCAGGTGATCCTGGCCGACCACCACTACTGGGGCGGCCTGCGCGCCACCCAGCACCTGGCGACGATCTGCCGCACGTGGGGGCTGGGGCTGTCGATGCACTCGAACTCGCACCTGGGCATCAGCCTCGCGGCCATGACCCACGTCGCCGCCGCCATCCCCAACCTCACCCACGCCTGCGACACGCACTACCCGTGGCAGGAGGACGAGGTGGTCGAAGGGGGCAAGCTCGCCTTCGAGGGCGGCGCGCTCCGCGTCCCCGACGGCCCGGGGTTGGGCGTGCGGCTCGACCGCGACGCGCTCGCGCGGCTCCACGAGGCCTACCGCACCTGCGGCATCCGCGACCGCGACGACGTCGCCGAGATGCGCGCCTACCGCCCCGACTGGACCGGCGCGCTGCCGCGTTTCTGACGTGGGCCTGCGGCTGACGGTCCCCCGCCGGTTCGACGGGCTCGCGGCGCACGCGGCACGCTGGACGCTGCGCGTGGCGGACGGGCGGATCGCGGCCGTCGACGCCGCCGCGCCGGCGGCCGGCGGCGGCGCCGGAGCGGTCGTGGGCGACCCCCTCCTCGACCTCGACCTCGGCGACGAGGACGCGACGCTCCTCCCCGGGCTCGTCGACGCGCACGTCCACCTGGCGATCACGAACACCGACCCTGCCACCCGCGAGCTGCCGCCGGGTCTGCTGGCGCTGCGCATGCTCCGCAACGGCCACGCGCAGCTGCGCGCTGGCGTCACCACGGTCCGCGACCTGGGCGCCCCGGACGGCCTCGACGAGCAGCTGCGGCGTGCGTACGCGGAGGGGCTCGCGACCGGCCCCCGGCTGTTCCGCGCCGGCCGGCCGCTGGTGGCGCCCGGCGGCCACGCGGCCTTCATGGGGCAGCCGGTGGCGAGCCCCGACGACGCGCGCCGCGCGGTCGCCGCTGCGGCGGCCGCGGGCGTCGACTGGGTGAAGCTCATGGCGACCGCCGGGCTCAGCACCGCCGGCGCCGAGGCCTCCGAGCAGCAGCTGCCGGACGCCGTGCTCCGCGCCGCGGTCGCGGAGGCGCACGCCGCGGGGCTGCCGGCGGCGGCGCACGCGGTCGCCGGACCGGGCGTGCGCGCGGCGATCCTCGCGGGCGTCGACTCGCTCGAGCACGGCTACGCGCTGGGCGCCGACGACGTCGCCGCGATGCGCGACCACGGCACCACCTACGTCCCCACCCGCACGGTCGTGCGCCAGGTGGCGGACGCGCTCGAGATCGACGGCTCGCGCCCGCCGGCACGGGCCCAGGCGGCCGCACGCCTCGCGGACGCCACCCACGCGGACGCCATCCGGCGCGCGCACGCGGCAGGCGTGCCGATCGTGGCCGGCACCGACTACCAGCACGGCGCGCTGCCGCTCGAGGTGGCGCTGCTCGTGGCGGCCGGGCTCACCCCCACCGAGGCGCTGCGCGCCGCGACGAGCGTGGCCGCCCGGCTGCTGCGCCGCCCCGACCTGGGGACGCTGGCGCCCGGCGCGCGCGCCGACCTGCTGGTGGTTTGCGGCGACCCGCTGCGCGACGTGCGCGCGCTGCGCGCGCCGCTGCTGGTGGTGCTGGGGGGCGCGGTGGTGTGGTGCGCGCCGGCGCTCGCCCGCCGCGGGGTCGCGGCGCGGCCGGGCGCCTGAGGCGGGCGATCAGTCCAGGAACACCGGGCTGGCCCACGCGGCCTGGCCGTCGGCCTGCATCAGCCGCAGGTAGACGAAGCCGCCCGCAGCGGGCGGCGTGAGGGTGAGGTCGTGCTCCAGCGCCCACTCGCGCTCGGGGGCGGCGCGCTGCACGACCATCGCCGGGCCGGTGACGTCGCCGCCGTAACGGCCGACCGAGCCGGCCACCAACTGCGGGAGCCTCGCGGCGATCGTTCCCACCTCGCTCGTCACCTCCAGGCGCGTCTCGGCGTCACCGTCGAGCTCGAGCAGCAGCGTCTGCGGGCCGCCCGCTTGGTGGTGCGTGCCGCCGACGGCGCCCGAGGGCACCGCCCGCGAGCGGCACGTCCACGCGACGTGCGCCTCGCTGCGCTCGAGCACCCGTTCGGTGGGCTCGAGCTCGTGGGTGGCGTAGCCCGGGTACCGGAAGTACGGCGTCGCCGCCGCCAAGCGCCCACCGTGGACGCGCGCGACCACGTTCCAGTCGGCGATGGTGCCGTGGCGCCCCCAGCCGGTCTCGACCCGCACCAGGTGCCGGCCGGGCGCGAAGGCCGAGGACGCGGGCACCACCGGCAGCGGGCGGACGCACCAGCCCGAGGCGTCGCCCTCGATGAGCTCGAGGCGCACCACCGTGTCGGTCGCCTTCACCGCCACGTGCAGCCGCATCGCGTCGCGGCGGACGGTCGCCGCGCCGATGCCCGCGCCATCCAGCTCGAAGTCCACCGCGACGTTCGGACCGGTGGAGGCGATCGTGCGCCGGGCGCGGAGCGCGTCGAGGATGGCCTCGGGGCTGCGCGCCTCGGCGAGCACCCCCACGCGGCCGTGGCCGTAGTGGCCCGGGTAGCCGTCGTGGCTGTCGGTGCCGGCCTGGAAGCCGAAGCGGTGGCCGGCCACCAGCCCGGCGCGCGCGGTCGAGGCCCCCTGCCGGAAGCCCATGTTCTCGCCGTACGGGTAGGGGGCGTCGTCGGCTTCGGAGCTCCCGTGGCTCGAGAAGACCTCGAGCA
This sequence comes from Trueperaceae bacterium, assembly GCA_029210865.1. GTDB lineage: Bacteria > Deinococcota > Deinococci > Deinococcales > Trueperaceae > JAABTL01. The sequence continues at coordinate 1,588 of JARGGE010000146.1, read as the reverse complement.
CCGGCGAGCGACGCGGGTCGAACGAGGCCCAGTCGATGCCGCGGTAGCCCGTGGCGTACCCGATGTGGTGCGGCAGCACGAGCGGGTCCTCGCCCGCGGCGCGCTGCGCGGCCTCGAGGCCCGCCGGCGTGGCCGCGTCCAGCAGCGGCAGCGCGGCCGAACCGTAGACGTTGAGGTCGCCGTGGCGACGCGAGTGCCACTCGTAGCTCGGGAGCGCCACCACCCGCCCGCGCGCGTTCGCGCCGGCGATCTCGGCCAGCAGCTCGGGCCAGGCGCGCTGCAGCTTGGCGAAGCCGCCCAGGTGCTTGAGGATCAGCGCGTCGTGGCGCTCGACGTCGGTGGGCATGTCGGGCCAGAAGGCGTGCCCGGTGACGCTGCAGAAGTCGAGGTGCTCCTCGGCGTTGGCGAGCGCGCGCCGGGCGGTCCCGAAGCCGTAGCTGACCGCGCAGTGCACGTGCAGGTCGCCCCAGAGCCAGCCCGCCGCCACGCCTAGACGCCCGAGAAGACCGAGAAGCCGCCGTCGATGGGCACCACGGTGCCGGTGACGAAGCGGCTCGCGTCCGAGAGCAACCACAGCAGCGCGCCCAGGAGCTCCTCGGGCTCGCCGAAGCGCCCCATGGGGGTCTTGTCGATGATCGAGCGGCCACGCGCGGTGAGGGTGCCGTCCTCGTTCAGGAGCAGGCGCCGGTTCTGCTCGGCCACGAAGAAGCCTGGGGCGATCGCGTTCACGCGCAGCTTCTCGCCGTGCTGCTTAGCGAGCGTGGTGGCCAGCCAGCGGGTGAAGTTGTCGATCGCGGCCTTGGCCGCCGAGTAGCCCGCCACGCGCGTCACCGACTGGATCGCCGCCATCGACGAGACGTTGACGATGGCGCCCGCGCCCTGGTCCACCATCGCCTTGGCGAAGACCTGCGAGGGGAGGAAGGAGCCGAAGAAGTTGAGCTCCATGACCCCGCGCATGGCGTCCGGGGCGAGGTCGAAGAAGGTCTGCTCGGGCGTGAGGGTGGCCCCGGCCAGGTTGCCGCCGGCGGCGTTGACCAGCAGGTCGACGCGTCCCCAGCGATCGATCAGGTCGCTGCGGACGCCCTCGAGGGCGCCCTGGTCGAGCACGTCGGCGGGCGTGGCGATCGCGTCGCCGCCCAGCGCGCGCACCGCATCGACGACCTCCTCGGCCTTCTCGCGGCGGCGCCCCAGCACGGCGACCCGGGCGCCGGCAGCGGCGAGGCCTTGCGCCATCACGCTGCCGAGGACGCCCGTGCCGCCGGTGAGGACGCACACCTTGCCGTCGAGGCGGAAGTCGGGGCGGAAGGTGGTGGAAGCGGGTGCGTCGGGCTGGTTCATGGGATCCCTCTCTCTTCGTTCTGGGGGGCGTCGCCCGTGGGGGCGGCCCCCGCGGCGGCCTCGGCCGTCGGGGCGACGCGTTCGGCGGCCTCGGGGCCGACCGGCGCGAAGCGGAACATGCCGTACTGGGCGTCGCCCAGGGTGCGGTCGTCGGTGTCGCGCACCACGCCCCACAGCCGCGCAGCCAGGGCGCGCAGCGTCGCCGCGTGCGTAGGGTCGTCGGCGAGGTTGGTGCGTTCAAACGGGTCTG
>JARGGE010000145.1 GCA_029210865.1 Trueperaceae bacterium | reverse complement strand
GCCGGCGCGTACCTCATGGAGCGCGGCGTCGTCCCGCACGACTTCAACAGCTACGGTTCGCGCCGCGGCAACGACCGCGTGATGACGCGCGGCACCTTCGCGAACATCCGCCTCAAGAACGAGCTGGCGGCCGGCACGGAGGGCGGCTGGACCACCGACCACGCCACCGGCGAGGTCGTCTCGATCCACGAGGCGAGCCGCCGCTGGCAGGAGCGCGGCGTGCCCACGGTGGTCCTCGCCGGCGTCGACTACGGCATGGGCTCGAGCCGCGACTGGGCCGCCAAGGGCACCTACCTGCTCGGCGTGCGCGTGGTCATCGCCGAGAGCTACGAGCGCATCCACCGCTCGAACCTGGTGGGCATGGGCGTGCTGCCGCTCCAGTACCTGCCCGGCGACACCGCCGCGAGCCTCGGGCTCGACGGGTCCGAGGTGTTCGACGTGGCCATCGACGACGCCGTGACGCCCAAGCAGCTGGTGACCGTCGTCGCGCGCAAGCCCGACGGCCGCGAGGTCCGGTTCGAGGCGGTCGCCCGCCTCGACACCCCGGTCGAGATCGACTACTACCGCAACGGCGGGATCCTGCACACGGTCCTGCGCTCGCTGCACGTCGCCGCCGTTTGCGGCTGACCTAGCGCGCCGCGCCGGCGGTGAGCGGCCGCGACGTGGGCCACTTCGCGTCGCGCCGCGTCCAGGGACGTCTATACTCGCGCCATGCGCGACACGCTGCTCTTCATCTTCTTCGTGGTCGCCGTCTTCGTGGGCGTGGGCGAGTGGCGCGGCTGGTACGTCGGCGTGCCCGGGAGCACGCCGGTGTTCGTCTACCAGAAGGACCACCGCGCCGTCACCGAGGTGCGCACGGTGACGCGCTCGGACATGCCGATCTCGGTCTCGGGACGCGTTCGGCGTGGCACCGTCACGCTGACGATCACCTACGAGCGACCGGTCAGCTTCCAGTCCGGGGGCGGGGCGCTCCCCGAGCGAGACGTTTTCGAGCAGGTCTACCGAGCAGGGCAGACGATCGCGTTCGACGAGGTCGTGGCCGAAGGGCGCGGCATCTACCGCGTCAAGATGACGTACGTCGACGCGTCGGGCACCTTCCGCTTCCGGTTCCCGCGCGCCTCCGAACTCTAGGCTCCTGCCTTCGCCGTCGCCCGCCTTCGGTCGCGCGACGGCGGGCGTTCTCCACGCGCGCCCCGCGCGCGGTGGGGCATGATGGTGTGCGTGCCGCGCCTTCGCCTCGCCGTCGCTACGCTCCTCGCCACGCTGGCGCTCGCGCTTCCGCTCGCCCACGCCCAACCGCTCGTCCGGGTCCTGCTCGCCGAGGTGCCGACCACGGTCGTCGCCTTCGACGGCGCCCACCGCGGCGCCCTCGACGGCCGCCCGTTCGCCACGGCGCACGCGCTCGCGTGGCCGCTGGAGGCGGTGGGCGACGAACTGTGGGTCGACGGCCGCGCCGTCGGGCGCGCGCTCGACCTCGCCAGCGACGACGGCGTTTGCTGGGACGGGCGCGCCTACCGCGGCACGCTGCGCGTGATCGCCGCCGACGGTGGCCTGCGGATCGTCAACGTCCTCGACCTCGAGAGCTACCTGCGCGGGGTCGTGCCCTCCGAGATGCAGGCGTCGTGGCCGCTCGAGGCGCTCAAGGCGCAGGCGGTCGCCGCGCGGACGTACACCCTGCTGCACCTCGACCCGACGAGCGATTACGACGTCTGCGCCACCATCGACTGCCAGGTCTACCGCGGTCGCAGCGTCGAGCACGTCACCAGCGACGCCGCGGTGGCCGCGACGGCCGGCGAGGTGCTCACGTACGGCGGCACGTTCGCGCGCACCTACTACCACGCCGATTCGGGGGGCGTCATCGCGAGCGCCGCCGAGGTGTGGGGTTCCGACCTGCCCTACCTCCAGGCCTTCCAGGACGTCGCGAGCGACGGGCCCCACGCGCGGTGGACGGCCCGCCTCGACCCCAACGTCGTCGGTGCTCGGCTGCGGGCGATCGGGGTCGACGTCGGCGTCGTCCAGCGGCTCACCGTGTTGGAGGTGTCGAGCTCCGGGCGGGTGGTGCGCGCCGAGATCGTGGGTTTGGGCGGTCGGCGCGTGCTGTCCGGGACGACGCTGCGCACCCAGTTGCGCGCCTGGAACCTCAAGTCGACCCGCTTCGTGATGAGCGGCGACCTGACGGTGGTCGGCGAGGGTTGGGGGCACGGGGTGGGGATGAGCCAGTACGGCGCGCTGGAGCTCGCCCGCCAGGGGTACACGTACGCCCAGATATTGGCGTTCTACTACGAGGACACCGTCCTCCAGCGGCTGACGACGCAAGCGTCGCGCTAGCCGCGTGCGAGCGGCTTGCGCGCTATCCGCGCGCTAGCTTGACGACGGCGAGCAGGTCGCGCGCCTGGTCCGGGTCGTTGGTCAGGTCGGCGGCGCACGTCGTGACGTACTTCTCGAGGATGACGTCGCCGGTGGCCGCGAGCGCGCTCCGGACGCCGGCCAGCAGGGTCAGCACGTCGCGGCACGAGCGGTCGTCGTCGATCATCTGTTGCAGCCCGCGCACCTGGCCCTCGAGCCGGCGCAAGCGGTGCTTCACGCGGCGACGCGCTTCCTCGTCGAGGTTGAGCGGGGCGTCCGGGTCGCCGGAACGTGGGGTCGGTGGGGCGGTCATGGTCGTCCCTCCAGGGAAGGGGTCGAAGCGTCAGGTATCCCTGGGGGATATATTACCACCACGGGTGCACCCGGGCGAGCGTACGCAACGCCGCGACGCGGTAGCCTCGGAGGCGTCGCCCGTCCGTCGCCCCCGAGCGACCCGCGGACGACGTCGCGGAGGGAGGGCTGCGTGCGTGCGTACCGAGGCGTGATCCACGAGGGGCGGGTGCTGCTCGACCCCGGCGTGCGGCTGCCCGAGGGGACCGTCGTCACCGTCACGGTGGGGGAGGCGGAGCTGCTGCGGGCGACGCTGCGTGCCGCCCTCCGGCGCAACACGCCGCGCCGCGGCCGGGCCCGGCGCTGGGTGCCGGTCCTCACCGCGCGACGCCGCCCCTCGTGAGCCCCGGTACGGAGCCGCGTGACGACCCGGCTGCGACCACCGGCACCGTGCTCGGCGCCGAGCCCAGCGACGTGTCCCACGACGACCCCGACGACACCTCCGACGCGCCCGCACCCGCGGCGCCTGCCCTGGCCGGCCACCGGCTGACGCTGGTGCCGACCCCCATCGGCCACCTCGACGACGTGACCGTGCGCGCGCTGGCGGTGCTGCGCGACGCCGACGTCGTCGCGGCTGAGGACACCCGCCGGAGCCGGAGGCTCCTCGACCATTACGGCATCACCACGCCGCTCGTTCGACTCGACGCCCACCGCATCCCGACGCACGGTCGCGGGGTGCTCGCGGCCCATGCCCACGTCGCCTTCGTCACCGACGCCGGCACCCCGGGCATCAGCGACCCCGGCGCCGACCTGCTGCGGCTCGCGCTCGCGCTGGGCGTGCACGTCGAGGCGCTCCCGGGGCCCACCGCCCTGATCCCGGCGCTCGTCCTGTCGGGCCTGCCCGTGCACCGCTTCGCCTTCGAGGGCTTCCTGCCTCGCAAGGGGCGGGAGCGGCGCGAGCGGCTCGCCGAGATCGCCGCGCGGCGCACCACCACCGTCCTGTACGAGGCGCCGCCGCGGTTGCTGGCCACCCTGGGCGACCTGAGCGCCGCCGCCGGCGGCGACCGGCCGGCCGCGGTCGCGCGCGAGCTCACCAAGCGCTTCGAGGAGGTGCGCCGCGGCACGCTCGACGACCTGGTGCTCGCCTTCGCGGAGCGGCCGCCCCGCGGCGAGCTCGTGGTGGTGGTCGGACCGGCGGGACCCGGCGAGGCCACCGACGCGGCCGCGAGCGCGCCACCGACCGGCGAGGAGGCGGAGGACCTGGCCCGGGCGCTCGCCGCGCAGGGCGCTTGGGGCCGCGACCTGCGCGCAGCGCTCATGGCGCAGGGCGTGGTCCGCGACGCCGCCTACGCGCTCGCGACGCGCTTCGGTCGGCGGCCTTCCTCGTGACGCCGACGCCGGTCCCGTGCGGGCTCGGGCGACGGGCCGTCGTCGTCGTGTCGACGCCGACCGCTGCGTCGCCGCTCCGGTAGACTCGGCGCCGCTCATGAGCACCGCCTCGCCGTCCACCTTCACCGCGCCCGTTGCCGTGCCGTCCGACGGGGGGCGCTGGCTCGGCCTTCCGACGGTCGCTCGGCTCGCACGCTTCGCGCGCCACGACGGACCGGCGGTGCTCGTGACCACCGAGGAGCGGGCGGCGGCGTTCCGCGACGCGGCGGTCTTCGGCGCTGCGGTCACGTTCGACCCGACGCTGGCCGACTGGCACGCGCGCCACGCCAAGGTCGTCCTGACCGTGGGCCACGCGCTGCGTCCCTTCCCGAGCGATCCCGAGCGGTACGCGCTCGAGCTGCGGCTCGGGTCGGAGATCCCCCGCGACGACCTGCTCGAGCGGCTGATCCGCTACGGCTACGACCGCGACGCGCTGCCGGGCTTCACCGTCCGCGGCGACACGGTCGACCTCTACCTGGGCGAGGCCGCCGACCGCGACGTCGTGCGGCTGTCGTTCTTCGGCGACGAGCTCGACGGGCTCGAGCGCGACGGGGTGCCCGGCACGTCGCTCACGCTCGGCCCTCGCGACCTCGAGCGGCTCGTGGCGGCGGCGGAGGAGGACGGCGAGGCGGACGACCCGGTGGCCGCCTGGACCGGCAGCGTGCTCGGCAGCTGCCCGGGCCGCGTCTTCCTCGACGCCCCCGAGCTCCTCGAGGGGACGCTCGGAGCGGACGGGGCCGCCCGCCTGTGGGCCGCTCTGGACGGGCGCTCCGTGGTCTCGTTCGGCCGCGACCCGCTGCCGCTCGAGGCCCGGGTGCCGGCCGAGACCTCGCTCGGCTACTACCGGGCGCGCCTCGACGAGTTCGCCGCCGATGCCGAGACCTGGCTGCGCGACGGCTACGCCGTACACGTGCTGCTCAAGTTCGAGCGCTCGGGGCGCTACCTCGCGGAGAAGGTGCTCGGCCACCTGGAGCCGCGCTGGCACGCCCGCGTGGCGCCGCGGCCGGGCGAGCTCGCGCTCGTCCTGGCGCCGCACGCGCAAGGGGGGTACCGCGATCCGGAGCGCAAGGAGGTCGTGGTCACCGAGGACCTGCTCTACGGCGCCCAAGGCGTGCGCAAGCTCAAGCGCCTGCCGGGCCGGGCGGTCCACGACGCGGCCCAGCTGACGCTCGGCGACTACCTGATCCACCCCGACCATGGGATCGGCCGCTTCGAGGGTCTCGAGGCGCGCGTCGTCGTCGGCACCACCCGCGACTACCTGGTGCTGCGCTACGGCGGCGAGGGGAAGCTCTACCTGCCGGTCGAGCAGCTGCCGCTCCTCCGGCGGCACCCGGGCACGACCGACGACCCGCCGCGGCTCTCGACGCTCGGCACGAACGAGTGGTCGCGAGCGCGCGAGAAGGCGCGCGTGAGCGCCGAAGCGCTCGCCGCCGAGCTCATCAAGACCTACGCCGCCCGCCAGGTGGCCGAGGGGGTGGCCTTCCCGGACGTCCCCGAGTGGCAGCCGCTCATCGAGAAGAACTTCCCGTACCAGCTGACGCCCGACCAGGCGCTCGCGGTCGACGCGACGCTCGACGACATGGGGCGGCCCGTGCCGATGGACCGGCTCATCTCGGGCGACGTCGGCTTCGGCAAGACCGAGGTGGCGATCCGAGCCACCTTCCGGGCGGTCGCGAACGGCTACCAGGCCGCGATGATGGTGCCCACTACGGTCCTGGCGCAGCAGCATTTCGAGACCTTCGCGGAGCGCTTCGCGGGGCTGCCGGTGCGCGTGGAGGTGCTCTCGCGCTTCAGCAGCGATCGCGACGCCAAGGCCGTGCTGGCCGGGCTCGCCGACGGCACCGTCGACGTGGTGATCGGCACCCACCGGCTGCTCGGCGAGGGGGTCTCGTTCAAGCGCCTCGGGCTCCTGATCGTCGACGAGGAGCACCGCTTCGGCGTCGGGCAGAAGGAGCGGCTCAAGTCCCTGAGGGCCAACCTCGACGTGCTCTCGCTCTCCGCGACCCCCATCCCGCGCACGCTCTACATGAGCCTGGTGGGCCTGCGCGACGTCTCGCAGATCATGACGCCCCCCGAGGGACGGCAGCCGATCCAGACGCTGCTGCAGCCGTACGACCCGCGCACCGTGCGCGACGCGGTGCTGTTCGAGATCGAGCGGGGCGGCAAGGTGTACTACATCCACGACCGCGTCGGCTCGATGGGGATGCGCGCCAAGACGCTCTCCGCGCTGGTCCCCGAGGCGCGGATCGGCGTCGCCCACGGCCAGATGTCGGGCGACGACCTCGAGCGCGTCATGCTCGGCTTCCAGGAGGGCGCCTTCGACGTCCTGCTCGCGACCACGATCGTCGAGTCGGGGCTCGACGTCGGGGGCGCCAACACGCTGCTCATCGAGCGCGCCGACCGGCTGGGGCTCGCGCAGCTCTACCAGCTGCGCGGTCGCGTCGGCCGCCGCCAGACCGAGGCGTGGGCCTACCTGTTCTACCCGGGGCGGCTCACGGAGACCGCCCAGCGGCGGCTGTACGCGATCAGCGAGCTCAACGACCTCGGCTCGGGCCACCTGCTCGCCGAGAAGGACATGGAGATCCGCGGGGTCGGCAACCTGCTCGGCCCCGAGCAGCACGGTCAGATCTCGGCCGTCTCGCTCGAGGTCTACACCGAGCTGCTCGCCGAGGAGATCGCCAAGCTCAAGGGCGAGGCGCCCAAGGATCCGGGTCCGCCGCCGGTGGCGATCGACCTGGGCCTCGACGCGCGCCTGAGCCCCACGTACGTGGCGGACGACGACGCCCGCATCGGCTTCTACGGCCGCTTCGCCGAGGCGACCGGCTTGGCGGCGGTCTCGCGGCTCGCCCGCGAGTTGCGCGAGGCCTACGGGCCGTTCCCGTCCGAGGTCAAGGCCTT
>JARGGE010000144.1 GCA_029210865.1 Trueperaceae bacterium | reverse complement strand
CGGCGAATGGAATTATCAGCTCTCGCCACGGTAACCCCACGCGCCCATATCGTTCAAGTTAATCGGAATAGCCTCCTTAGGGTGGCGCGCGTCGGCCCCTGGGGCGCGGAGGGTGCCTCGGGCCGGCGCGTGGCGCCGCTGGACCCCACCCGGGGCCCGGCCACCGCCGCGAGGAAGGGGAGTCCCCCATGCAGACCGCCCAGACCGTCGCCAAGACCGGCGACACCGTGCACGTCCACTACACCGGCCGCCTCGACGACGGCTCCGTCTTCGACGCGTCCGAGGGGCGCGACCCGCTCGCCTTCACCCTGGGGCAGGGGCAGGTGATCGCCGGTTTCGACGACGCGATCGCCGGCATGGAGGTCGGCGCGACCAAGACCGTGCGCATCCCGGTCGACGAGGCGTACGGCGAGCGCCGCGACGAGCTGCTCATCGAGGTCCCGCGCACGCAGCTCCCCGAGGGGCTCGAGGTCGAGGTGGGCATGCAGCTCCAGCTGCGGCGCGAGGACGGCGGCGCCATGCCCGTCACGGTCGCCGACGCGGCCGAGGGATCGATCACCCTCGACGCCAACCACCCGCTCGCCGGGCAGGCGTTGACCTTCGACCTGCAGCTGGTGGCGATCGCCTGAACGCGGCCGGCCGCGGGCCGGTCGGAGCGGCGCGCGTCAGTACCGGTCGTAGGTCTGGCGCGCGTCCTGCAGCAGGTGGGCCATGTCGAGCGCCTTGCTCGTGCCGACCACCACGCAGTCCTCGGGGTTCGGCGCGATCGCGACCGGGATGTTCGTGATGCGCTGAAGGAAGACGTCGAGGCCGCGCAGCTGGGCGCCGCCGCCGGTCAGGACGATCCCGCGCTCGATGACGTCGGAGACGAGCTCCGGCGGCGACTGCTCGAGCACCTTGCGGACGCCCGCGGCGATCTTGTCGAGCGAGGGGCGCAGGGCGGCGACCACGTCGTCGGCGGTGACCTCCACGGTCTTGGGCATGCCGTCGATCACGTCGCGGCCGCGCACCTCCATGGTGGGCATGGGGCCCCCGGAGGCGACGATCGCGCCGCCGATGATGCGCTTGACCTCCTCGGCGGTGCGGTCGCCGATGAGCAGGTTGTGCTTCGCCTTGACGAAGGCCATCAGGTCGCGATCGAAGACGTTGCCGGCGACGCGCAGCGACGTGGATACGACGATGCCGCCCATCGAGATCATCGCGACGTCGGTGGTGCCGCCGCCGATGTCGACGACCATCGAGCCGATCGGTTCGGCGATGTCGATGCCCGCACCGATCGCGCCGGCGACCGGCTCCTCGATCAGGAGCGCCTTGCGCGCGCCGATCTCGTGGACGGCTTGGACGACGGCGCGCTTCTCCACCTCGGTGATGCCACTGGGGATGCAGACCATGATGGTCGGGCGCAGGAAGCGCTGCGGTCCCTGCAGGACCTTGCGGATGAAGGCCTTGAGCATCTTCTCGGTGAGGGTGTAGTCGGCGATGACGCCATCGGCCATCGGCCGGACGGCGGTGATGTTGCCCGGCGTGCGCCCGAGCATGCGGTAGGCCTCTTCGCCGACCGCCTTCACGTCGCTGGTCCCCTTGAGGACCGCGATGACCGCGGGCTCGCGGAGCACGACGCCCTTGCCTTTCACGTGGATGCGCACCGTGGTGGTGCCGAGGTCGACGCCGATCATGCCGGCCACGCTACCACCGCGCGGGGTGGGGAACCGACCGGGCTGGACGAAGCGACCAGAGAAGACCTTGGGGTGCGCTCCGCAGGGGGGGGCAGCGGGATGCGGAGCGCACCGACAAGGCTGCCGCACGGTACGGGCGGCGAGGTTGGACGCACGTGAGCGTGGCCCACGATTGGCGCGGCCCGACGGGGCGCGGTAGCCTCGCGCGATGCAGCGAGCCCCGTTCACCGCGATCGCTCAGGTCTACGACGCGATCATGCAGGACGTCCCCTACGACGACTGGGTCGCCTTCGCGCTTCGCGAGGCGACGGCTCGCGGCTGGCGCGGGGGCCGGGTCCTCGACGTCGGCTGCGGGACCGGGAACGCCACCGTCCCGCTCGTCGAGCGCGGCTTCGAGGTGGTCGGGCTCGACGCGTCCGCCGACATGCTCGCCGCCGCCCGGACCAAGCTCCCCGACGTCCCCTTCGTCCTCGGCGACGTGCGCGACGCGCCGCTGCCCGGGACCTTCTCGCTAGCGGTCTCGGTGTTCGACGCGCTCAACAACCTGCTCGGCGACGGCGACCTCGAGCGCGCCGCCACCCACCTGAGGGCGTCCCTCGACCCTGGCGGCGTCCTCGCCTTCGACGTGAACACCACCCGCGGCCTCGAGGCCCTGTGGGAGACCGACGTGGCAGAGGGGTGGGCAGGCGAGGTCCACTACCGCTGGGTGCATCGCTGGGACGCGGCCGTGCGCCGCGCGGTCGTCGACGCGTGGTGCGCCTCGCCGCACGGCACCTTCGTCGAGCGCCACGAGGAGCGCCCGTACGACCCCGACGAGCTGCGCTCGGTGCTGACCGCGGCCGGCTACGCGCGGGTCGACGTGGTCGCGTACCCCGACGGCCGTCCGGCCTCGGCGGCGGTGCCACGCGTGTGGGTGTTCGCGGTCGCGCCGGGTCGTGCGCCGGTCCGAACGCGAGGTCGAACGCCGGCCTGAGGGCCGGGCGGGCCGCCTCGCGGCGCGCCGTGAAGCAGACTCACGCCTCGGGGTCGTCGAGCCCCGCTTGCTCGCGCACGACCCGGGCGATCGCCGAGACGTCCTCGTCGCCGTGACCACGCGCGATCAGGCCGGTCTCCCACTGCTCGACGAGCGCCGCGACGGGCAGCGGCACGCCCAGCGAGCGCCCCGCGTCGAGCGCGATCCCCAGGTCCTTGCGGTGCAGACGGACGCGGAAGCCGAGCGGGTAGTCGTTGCGCACGACGTTCGGTCCCCGGTGGATGAGCCCCCACGAACCGGCGGCGCCGCCGGCGAGCGCCCGCAGCGCCGCGTCGACGTCGATGCCCGCCTTGAGGCCCAGGACGATCCCCTCGGCCACGGCGGCGTAGGTGCCCGCGATCACGACCTGGTTCATCGCCTTGGCGAGCTGCCCCGAGCCGGTGGGCCCGACGTGGGTGATCGTCGATCCGAGCACCTCGAGCAGCGGGCGGGCGCGCTCGAGGTCATCGGCTTCGCCGCCGACCATGATCGATAGCGTGCCGTTCTTGGCCCCTTCGCTCCCTCCGGAGACCGGGGCGTCGAGCCAGCGGGCGCCCCGCGCGGCCACGCGCTCGGCGAAGCCGCGCGTCGCCTCGGGGGCGATCGTGCTCATGTCGACGAGCAGCGCACCGTCCTCGATGCCCTCGGCGACGCCGTCGGACCCGAACACGACCTGTTCGACGTTCGGGGTGTCCGAGACCATGACCACGACGATCGAGGCGCCGCGCGCCGCCGCCGCCGGGTGCGCGGCCGCGCGAGCACCCGCGGCCGTGAGCGGCGCCTCGCGCTCGCGGGTGCGGTTGTGCACCGCCACCTCGTGGCCCGCGTCGACCAGGCGTCGCGCCATCGCCGCACCCATCGTGCCCAGTCCGATGAACCCCACCCTCATGCCGCCACCCCTTCCAGGTCGCCGCGTCCTTCGCCCGCCGCCGCTCCGGAGGGCGCCATCGGCGCGGGGCGCCGCGACCAGCCGGCCACGAGGGCATCGGCCAGGCGCAGCGCACCGAGCAGCTCGCCGACGGCGAGCGGTGTGCGTGCCGCCAGCAGGTCCGCCGCGGCGCGGCTGTCGAGACCGTGCTCCTCGATCGCGCAGCCGAACTGGTGGAGGAGCATCACCTGGTAGCGGCCCAGGTCGACGCGCACGAGCCCGCTCGCGAGGCGCGCGGCCGCTTCCTCCAGGTCGCCGTGGTCCACGGCGGCGAGGGCGTCGAGCGCGATCAGCCAGGCGTCGAGCTCCAGGTCGCCGCGCTCCTCGTGCGCGACGTCGCGGGTCGTCTCGAGGAGGGCGCTCCGCGCCTCGGCGACGAAGCGTTCGGCGAGGTCGGCGTCGTGGCCGCGCAGCGCGCCGAGCGCGGCGTGTGCGTGCGCTTGGGCGCGCTGGTACGGGTAGCGCGAGCTCGCGATCGCGCGCTCCGCGTACGCCAGCGACGTCGCCCCGTCCGCCGCGAACAGGTTGCCGGCGAACAGCGTCTCGCGCGTCAGGGTCGCGTAGCGAACGCCCATGGGGTGGGCGTCGACGTGGGCGAGCACGCCCTCGATGAGCGCGCGGGCGTGGCGCAGGTCGGGCCCGGTGCCGTCGAGCGCGGCGGAGACGGCGAAGGGACGCCGGAACGGCTGGCCGAGCGCGCGGCACCCGTAGGCGAGAGCCAGGCGCAGCCGGCTGCGCAGCAGCCGGTACGTGGCGTCGACGTGCTGCGTCGCCGCGAAGCGCTCGAAGCGATCGAGGTTGGTGGCGAACGCCAGCAGGGCCTCGTCGAAGCGTCCCGCCGCCAGGGCGGCTAGGCCCCGCTCGTCGTCGACGCGGGCCAGCCAGAAATCGCGGTCGGCCTCGTCGCCGGCGTCGCGGCGGCGCTCGGGGTCGGGGCGGACCGTGAGCAGCACCCGGCGCGCCTCTTCGAAGTCCTCGAAGGCGCGGCCGAGGTCGCCCAGGCGGCGGTGCACCGTGCCGCGTCGCGCCAGGTAGCGGGTCTGCTCGGTGACGAGCGCTTCGGAGCGCCGAGCCAGCGTGACGGCCGCGTCCATCGCGCGCAGCGCGCGGTCGAAATGGCCGAGCTTCATGAAGACGTCACCGCGTTGGAACGCCACCCGCGCCGCGTCGAGGTCGTTCGCGCGCGGGATCGCGTCGAAGGCGGCCAGCGCGCCGTCGAGGTCGCCGCCGTCCTTGGCGATGAGGCCCGCCCACAGGCCGGCCTTGGCGCGAACGGCATCGGCGTCGGCGCTCGGTGGGGCGTCGTCGAGGGCCGCGAGCGCGTCGCGCTCGACCAACGCGTGGGCCGCGCCGAGGCGCCCCTGCCAGCGTTCGATGCTCGCCCGTGCCAGCGCGGCCTCGGCGCGCAGCACCGCGTCCCGCGTGTCGGGCAGGGTGGCGAGGAGGTCGGCCGCGGCTTCGTACTGGCCCCGCAGGGTCAGGCCCTCGGTGCGCTTGAGCACGGTCCACGCGCGGGCGTCGACGTCGGCCGAGGCGGCGAGGACGGCGAACGCGTCGCGGACGTCGGGGTGCTGGTACGTGCCGAGCGTGACGTAGTGGCCGGCGACCTCCACCGCGAGGCGCTCGAGCCGCGGGCCGTCGACGAGCTCCTGCGTCGCCGCGAGCCACAGGCGCCGCACGAGGGCCTGCTGCGTCGGGTGGTCGTGCATCCACGACGCCAACGCCTCCCAGTCGCGCGCTTCGAACAGGTGCGCGAGGTACCGGGTGGCGGTCTCACCCTGCGGGTCGGCCACCGCCGCGGCGTGGTACGCGGCGGCCGCACGGCGGTTGAGCTCCCGGTAACGCGCTGGCTGACCCACCTGGAGGTGTTCGCGCAGCGCCCGCGCGAGTTGGCGCGAGAAGCACCGCACGTCGTCGCGCCGTCCGGCCACCACGTCGAGGAAGGCCCCTTCGAGGTTCGAGAGCTCGCCGTGCTCGAGCGGGCGGACCTGGGCGAGGACACCGCGTGGGAAGGAGGTGAAATCGGGGAGCGAGAGCACCGCGAGCGCCGTCAGGAAGCCACGCAGCCGCTCGTCGCTCGAGGTGTCGAGCAGGTGCGAGAGCTGCGTGACCGATTGCTCGGCCGTGGCCTCCGCCACGTCGGCGTCCGGTTCGCGGATCTCGGCGAGCAGCGTCAGCGTCCGCAGTTCCTCGAACGAGCGCCCCGCCCGCTGCACGATCTCCTCGTGGTGCGCCGTGGTGGCGTTGGGGAGCCGGGCGCGCACGAAGCGGCGCGCCTCGCCGGCGGTCGGCGGCGTCAGGCGCACCGGCCCCTCGAAGTCGCCGAGCCGCTGCTGCGCACGCAACGGCAGGTCGGCCATCGATACGAGCAGCGACGTGTCCGGCAGACGCGTCATCGGTTCGACGAGCAAGATCCAGAGCCACTCCGCCGCCGAGACGCGCGGGACGTCGGGGGTGTTGAGGCGCAGCGGCGAAAGGCCCAGGCTCTCTTGGCCGCCGAGCGCTTGCGAGACGTGCAGCAGCAGCACCTGGCGGCCTTCGAAGGCGCGGGCGGCGTCGACGATCGTGCGTGCGACGTCGGCCTGAGCGTCGGCCTGCACGGCGAAGGCGCTCGAAGCGCCGACGCGCACCAGCTTCGCCTGGAGGACCTCGCTGGGCGCGCCCAGCCGCGCCCCCAGGCGCGCCAAGGAGGTCGCCAGGTCGGTGCCCGAGAACTCCAGCCGCACGATCCGATCGGCCGCCGGCGGGGCGATCTCGAGCGCCTGCTGGATGTAGTCGCTCAACAGGGTCTTGCCGCTCCCGGGCTTGCCGACCACGACGAGCCGCGGGCTCCCACCCGAGCGCACCGCCTGCACGAACGTGCGGTAGGCGCGGCGCTTCTCGCGTCCGAGCAGTTGCAGGACCTCCTGGTCGTTGCCGCTCCCAGGTGTGAGCAGAACCTCGAGCTCCGGGGAGCGCAGCGGGCCGTGCCCGCGGCTGCGCCAGAGCTCGTCGAGGATCTCGAAGAGCACGCGCTTGTCGGGCAGCTTCCCCTTGTCGCGATAGATGATGTTCCGCACCACGTTCGGGTTGGCGCCGCGGGTCTCCATCCGATGCCGCAGCCAGTTGATGCCGCCGAGCACGCCGTGCTTGTCGCGCTCGCTGCCGACGCTCTCGCGCACGGCCTCGAAGATGCCGCGCCATGGACTCAGCGGGGCGCTCGGGGTCGACTTGGGGGCAGCCATCCAAGGATTCTACGCCCTCGCTTCACGCGAAGTACACACCTTGGGGGCGCGGTGCCGCTCGCGTGCGCGACGGGGGTCTCGATGACGAAGGCGGTCGTCGAGCGCTGGTAGACTCGCGCCATGACGCT
>JARGGE010000143.1 GCA_029210865.1 Trueperaceae bacterium | reverse complement strand
AGCAGCCAGCCCTGGCCGCTGCAGCGCGTCGCCGCGGAGACCGCGCACCTCGAGCGCGACCCCACGACCGGCGCCTATCACCTCGACGCTCGCCTCGTGGTCAGGCACACCCTGGAGGGCGGCGCGCCCCGCGCTCGCCCCGCCTCGAGGAGGTCTCCCCCACGTGACCGCCAACCCCCCAGCGCGGACCCCGTCGAAACCGAAGACGACGGCGCTCGCACGCAGCGAGGAGCGCACCGCGCTCTGGCTCCTGCTCCCGTCGTTCGTCATCCTGCTCCTCGTCGCCGTCTACCCGCTCGCGCGGGTCTTCGTCTCGAGCTTCACCGACGAGCGCTTCGCCGCGGGCGCCGAGGCCGCCGACCCCGACTTCGTGGGGGTCGCCAACTACCAGCGGCTGCTCTCGATGACGTTGCGCGAGGTCCCTCCGCGGCTCGACACCGAGGGCAACCCGCTGCTCGAGGACGGCGCCGTCGTCTACGAGAACCCACGCCTCCTCCTGCGGCGCCTCGGCACGCCGCTCCCCTTCGACCAGGTCGCGACCTTCGACGTGTTCGGCACCCGCTACGTGCTCGGCGCCACCACCGCCCCCTTCGTGCGGGCCATGTGGGACACGCTCGTCTTCACCGTCTCCTCGGTCGTGCTCGAGACGCTCCTCGGGCTCGGCATCGCGCTCGCGCTGTCGGCCAAGTTCTTCGGACGCGGCGTCATGCGCGCGGCGATGCTCGTCCCATGGGCCATCATCACCGTCGTCTCGGCGCGCATCTGGCAGTGGATGCTGCAGCCGACCCGGGCGGGCTTCTTCAACACGCTGCTCGACGACCTCGGGATCGCGGACGGCAACTTCGCCTTCTTCCAGACCGCCTCGCTGCAGATCCCCAGCATGGTCATGATCGACGTCTGGAAGACGACGCCCTTCATGGCGCTGCTCCTGCTCGCCGGGCTCGCGACGATCCCGGGCGAGCTCTACGAGGCCGCCGAGGTCGACGGGGCGACGCGCCTGCGGCGCTTCTTCCAGATCACCCTGCCGCTCCTGGCGCCGACGCTCGCGGTCGCCCTGATCTTCCGGACGCTCGACGCGCTCCGGGTGTTCGACCTGTTCCAGGTGGTGTACGGCGAGCAGCGCTACTCGATGGCCAGCTACGCCTACTACCAGCTGCTCGCGGCGCGCGACGTCGGGATGTCGTCCGCGGCATCGGTCGTCATCTTCGTCATCATCTTCGTGTTCGCCCTGTTCTACATCCGGGCGCTGGGGGTCGACAAGGATGAGTAAGCGCCAACGCGCGATCCTCGGCCAAATCGGCTTCTACCTGCTGATCGCGGCGATCTTCGTCTACCTGGTCTTCCCCTTCTACTGGGCGCTCAACTCGGCGCTGAAGACGCAGACGGAGCTGATCCAGACGCCCGCCACGTATTGGCCGCAAGACCCCACCCTGATCAACTTCCGGGCGGTCTTCCAGAACGCGAACTTCATGCGCGGGCTGCTCAACAGCGTCATCGTCGCGGGCAGCGTGACGGCCCTCAGCCTCGTCGTCGGCGCCTTCGCCGGCTTCGCCCTCGGCAAGCTGCGCTTCCGCGGCCGCACGCCGTCGCTCTACGTCATCCTCGCGATGACCATGTTCCCTCAGATCGCCGTCCTCGCCGGGCTCTACTCGGTGATCACGGTGCTGGGGCTGCCCGCGATGGCCTCGATGATCCTCTCGTACATGATCTTCACGCTGCCGTTCACGGTCTGGGTGCTGACGGCCTTCTTCAAGGGGCTCCCGACCTCGCTGCTCCAAGCGGCCCAGGTGGACGGCGCCAGCATGATGCAGACGTTCGTCCAGATCCTGCTGCCGCTCACGGCGCCGGCGCTGGTCACGACCGGCCTGCTCGCCTTCATCCAGGCGTGGAACGAGTACCTCTTCGCCCTGACCTTCACCTCGATCGAGCCCGCCGCGCGCACCGTGCCGGTCTCGATCGCGCTCTTCTCCGGTCAGATCGCGCGGCAACAGCCGTTCGGCGAGATCATGGCGGCCTCGATCGTCGTGACCGTGCCGCTGATCGTGCTCGTGCTGATCTTCCAGAACCGGATCGTGGAGGGACTCACCGCCGGCGCCGTCAAGGGTTGACCCGACGCCCGTGCGCCGTGCGCGCCACGAGCGCGCGGGTAGACTGGCGCGATGTTCCGACGCCCCTCCGCACGTTCCGCACCGGCCGGCCCCTCCGAGGGGGCCGGCCGGCTCGACCTGGCACCGTTCCGGCGGCTCCTGGGCTACACCCGACCGTACGCCTGGCGCCTCGTGCTGGCGCTCGTCGCGAGCTCGATCGGGAGCCTGCTCTTCCTCGCCTTCCCGGTCGTGGTCGGCGACCTGTTCAACAACGCCTTCGGTGCCGGGAGCACCCGCGCACTGACCGGTTGGGCGGTCGACCTCTTCGGCGGCAGCGCCGGAGAGGGCATCGGCGGCACCACGCCGGCCGACCTCAACGCCATCGCGCTCGTCCTCATCGCCGTCTTCGCGCTCAACGCCGCCACCACGTACGTGCGCGTCTACCAGCTCGGCCACGTCGGCGAGGGCGTCGTCGCCGACCTGCGGCGCGAGCTGTTCCGCCATCTGCTCGGGCTCTCGACCCGCTTCTTCGAGACGCGCCCGACGGGCGAGATCACCTCCCGGCTCACGTCCGACATCGCCACCATCCAGGCGGCGGTCAGCAACGTGCTCGTGCAGCTGGTGTCGCAGAGCGTCTCGCTCGTGGGCGGCGTGGTCGTGCTCTTCGTCATCAACGCCCGGCTCACGCTCGTCATGCTCGCGGTGCTGCCGGCGGTCATCGTCGCCGCGGCCGTGTTCGGGCGGCGCCTGCGCAAGATCAGCACCGCCTTCCAGGACGAGCTCGCGGCCGCGAACGCGCGCGCCGAGGAGGCGATCTCCGGCATCCGGGTGGTGCAGTCGTTCACCGCCGAACGCCACGAGGCCGACCGTTACGGCGAGGCGATCCGGACCGCCTTCGCGAGCGCGCTGCGGCGCGCGCGGGTTCGGGCCCTCTTCGTGCCATCGGTGTTCACCGGCTTCCTCATGGGCATCGGGCTGGTGCTCTGGTACGGCGGCCGGCTCGCGCTCGCGGGGGACCTGCCCCCGGGCGACCTCATCACCTTCCTGCTCCTGACGGTGACCGTCGCCGGCTCGATCGGCGCCTTCACCGGCCTCTACAGCCAGGTCCAGGAGGCCGCCGGCGCCTCGCGCCGGGTGTTCGAGCTGCTCGACGCGCGCAGCGACCTGCCCGAGCCGGCGCGTCCGACCGCGCTCGACGCGGTCCGCGGCGAGGTCCGCTTCGAGGGCGTCCGCTTCCGCTACGGCGACCGCGGCGACGCCTGGGTGCTCGACGGCATCGACCTCGTCGCGAACCCGGGCGAGGTCGTCGCTCTGGTCGGCCCCTCGGGCGCCGGCAAGAGCACGCTGGTCACGCTGGTCCCCCGCTTCTTCGACCCGGTCGAGGGGCGCGTGACCCTCGACGGCGTCGACCTGCGCGAACTCGACCCGCACGACCTGCGGCACCACGTCGGGGTCGTCCCGCAAGAGACGCTGCTGTTCTCGGGCAGCATCGCCGAGAACGTGCGCTACGGGCGCCCCAACGCCAGCGACGAGGAGGTGGTCGCCGCCGCGGTGGCCGCGAACGCCGACGCCTTCGTACGCGAGTTCCCCGACGGTTACGGCACCCTCGTGGGCGAACGCGGCGTCAAGCTCTCGGGCGGCCAGCGCCAGCGCATCGCCATCGCCCGGGCACTGCTCAAGGACCCGCGCATCCTCGTCCTCGACGAGGCCACCTCGTCGCTCGACAGCGAGTCCGAGGCGCTCGTGCAGGTGGCGCTTGAACGGCTCATGGAGGGGCGCACGACCTTCGTCATCGCCCACCGGCTATCGACGGTCGTCGACGCCGACCGCATCGTCGTCCTCGACGCCGGCCGGATCGTGCAGGTCGGGCGCCACGCCGAGCTGCTCGCCGAGGGCGGCCTCTACCGCGACCTCTACGAGATCCAGTTCCGCGACGTCGACGCCTGAGCGCGGGACCGCGCCCCGATCGACCCAAGCGCGGCGCCGCCCGGGGTTCGGTCCCCGGGCGGCGCCGTTCGTGCGACCTGCATGTCGCGGCGGCCCATGGGCCGCTGCGGCGATCAGGCCAGCGCGGCGTCGAGTTCGATCGGCACGCTCGCGAGCGCCTTGGACACCGGGCAGCCCACCTTGGCCTTGGCCGCCTCGGCCGCGAAGGCCTCGGCGCTCAGGCCCGGGACGGTCGCGCGGCAGATCAGCTCGATCTTGACGATCGCCGCCCCGTCCGCGTCGCGTCCGAGGTGCACGCGCGCCTCGGTCCGCACCTCGGTGGGGGTCGCGCCGGAGCTCGCGAGCCCGTTGGCGAGCGCCATCGAGAAGCAGCCGGCGTGCGCGGCCGCGATGAGCTCCTCGGGGTTCGTCCCCGGGCCCTCCTCGAAGCGCGAGGGGAACGAGTAGGCGCCCGAGAAGGCCCCCGAGCCGAGCGACACGGTGCCCGTGCCTCCACGAAGATCGCCGTTCCAGACGGCGTTACCAGTACGTACGGCCATGACGTCTCCTCCTCCGGCCGCGCCGAGCGCGGCGGACCCGTGGTCGCGTACCTTCGGTCCGACCGCATGGTACCGGCGGCGCAACCGCCGCGCACCCCGGTCGGCGACGGCCACGCGACGGCCGCGGCCCCACGACGCGGGCTAGCATGCGGGGATGCCCCTTCGCGTTCACGCCCCGTTCGAGCCGAAAGGCGACCAACCGGAGGCGATCCGCGGCCTGGTCTCGGGTCTGGCGGACGGCTTGCGCTTCCAGACGCTGCTCGGCGCCACCGGGACCGGCAAGACCTTCACCATGGCCAAGGTGATCGAGGCGACCCAGCGACCCGCCCTCGTCCTCGCCCCCAACAAGATCCTCACCGCCCAGCTCGCCGCCGAGTTCCGCGACGTCTTCCCGGACGCGGCGGTCGAGATGTTCATCTCGTACTACGACTACTATCAGCCCGAGGCCTACGTGCCCGCGCGCGACCTGTTCATCGAGAAGGACGCGAACATCAACCAGGAGCTCGAGCGCCTGCGCCACTCGACCACGCGGAGCCTGCTCACCCGGCGCGACACGATCGTCGTGGCCTCGGTGTCCGCGATCTACGGCTTGGGGGCGCCGGAGTCGTACGCGGAGCTGAACCTCATCCTCGCCCCGGGCGTCAAGATCGGCCGCGACGCCATCCTCGAGCGGCTGGTGCAGCAGCAGTACGAGCGCAACGACGTCGAGCTCGCCCCCGGCCGCTTCCGCGCCAAGGGCGATGTGGTGGAGGTGTGGCCGGCGTACGACGAACAGCCGGTGCGGATCGAGCTGTGGGGCGACGAGGTCGAGGCGCTCGCGGTGGTCGACCCCGTGACGGGCGACGCGGTGCGCACGCTGTCGGGCCTCACGGTCTTCCCCGCGAAGCACTACGTCACCCCCTTCGAGACGCTGCGGCCCGCCGTGGAGCAGATCGAGCGCGACCTCGAGGCCCGCCTCGCCTTCTTCGAGGGCGGCGGCCGGCTGCTGGAGAAGCAGCGCCTGCGCGAGCGGACGATGTACGACCTCGAGATGCTGCGCACCCTCGGCTACTGCTCGGGCATCGAGAACTACTCGCGCTACCTGGACGGCCGCCAGCCCGGCGAACCCCCCTACACGTTGCTCGACTACCTGCCGGAGGACGCGCTCGTCTTCCTCGACGAGTCGCACGTGATGGTGCCGCAGATCCGCGGCATGTACAACGGCGACCAGGCGCGCAAGCGCACCCTGGTCGACTACGGCTTCCGGCTGCCGGCCGCCCTCGACAACCGCCCGCTGAAGGACGACGAGTTCTTCGAGCGCGTCGGGCAGGTCATCTTCGTCTCGGCGACGCCAGCCGAAGACGAGCTCGCGCGCTCCGACCAGGTGGTCGAGCAGGTGATCCGCCCCACCGGCCTCGTCGATCCGGCCGTCACCGTCAAGCCCTCGCGCGGCCAGATCGACGACCTGATCTTCGCCGCCCGCGAGCGCGTGAAGGCGAAGGAGCGGGTCCTCGTCACCACCCTGACCAAGAAGATGGCCGAGGACCTGACCGAGTACCTCGCCGAGCAGGGCGTCCGGGTCCGCTACCTGCACAGCGACATCGACGCCGTCGAGCGCCAGGTGATCCTGCGCGACCTGCGGCTGGGCCACTTCGACGTGCTCGTCGGCATCAACCTGCTGCGCGAGGGGCTCGACCTGCCCGAGGTATCGCTCGTCGCCATCCTCGACGCCGACAAGACCGGCTTCCTGCGGAGCGCGCGCAGCTTGATCCAGACGATCGGGCGTGCGGCGCGCAACGTCCACGGCGAGGTCTTCCTCTACGCCGACGAGGTGAGCGAGGCCATGCGGGCGGCGATCGACGAGACGGAGCGGCGGCGCACGAAGCAGCTCGCGTACAACGAGGTGCACGGCATCACCCCGGAGACCATCCGCAAGCGCATCCAGGAGGTCATCCGCGGCGAGGACGCGGGCGCCGAACCGGTCGCGCCGATCGCCCCGTGGGAACGCGAGCTCCTCGAGGACGACGTGCGCCAGGAGCTCGCGCTGCTCGAGAACCAGATGTGGGAGGCCTCGGAGGGCCTCGACTTCGAGAAGGCGGCCGCGGTGCGCGACCGCATCCGCGAGCTCGAGGCCAAGCTCGAGGGGCGGGCGATCGCGCTGCCGAAGCTCCCCACCAAAGGAGCCGGCCGCAAGGGGTTGCGTGTGTGAGCCGCGCGTCGACCGGCCTCGCTGGCCGCGGCCGCGCCCGGCGCCTCGTCACCGCCGCCGTGGGGGCGCTCCTCGCCGCGCTCTCGACGCTCGCGGCGGCGCAGCCCTACGCCGCCGACGGCGGCTTCGACCGCGCTCGGCTCGTCGCCCGCGAGCAGGCGCGCCCCGTGGCGGTGCTCGCCCTCGACCAGGGCCGAGCCACGCTGGTGCGCATCGAG
>JARGGE010000142.1 GCA_029210865.1 Trueperaceae bacterium | reverse complement strand
TCCCCGCCACCTTCGAACTGGTGCTCGCGACGATCCTCCTGACGACCGTCGTTGGGGTGCCGTTCGGGGTGCTCGCCGCCCGCGGCAAGGACGGGCTCGTCGACGGCGTCGCGCGGCTCGTCTCGCTCGTGGGCGTGGTGACGCCCGCCTTCTTCCTGGCGCTGCTGCTGCAGCTCCTGGTCGGCTACAACGTGCCGTGGATCCCCGTGACCGGCCGGCTCTCGGCCGACCTGCGCTTCAGCGCCGACGTCACCGGCTTCATGACCGTCGACGCGCTGCTCGCGGGGCGCCCCGACGTGTTCGTCGACGCGCTGCGCCACCTGCTGCTCCCCACGCTCGCGCTCGCGGCCGCCTCGATCGGCCAGATCACGCGCATCACGCGCTCGTCGATGATCGACGTGGCGCGCAAAGACTACGTCGAGGCCGAGCGCGCCTTCGGGCTCCCGGGCTGGCTCGTGACCTTCAAGTACATGCTCCGGCCGTCGTCGATCCCGACGATCACGATCCTGGGTCTGGAGTTCGCCTCGCTGCTCGGCAACGCCTTCCTGGTCGAGATGGTCTTCTCGCTCCCGGGCATGGCGAGCTACGGCGTGCGCGCTATCTTGCAGAACGACTTCAACGCCGTGATGGGCACGGTGCTCGTCACCGGCCTCTTCTTCGTGTTCGTCAACCTCGCGGTCGACGTGCTGCTGGGGATCGTCGATCCGCGCGTGCGCTTGCGGGGGATGCAGGCGTGAGCGCCCCCGCGCTCGTCGCGCACGCGGAGGAGCGCGCTGCCCGGCGCACCGCATGGCGCCGCTTGTGGTACCGCTTGCGTCGGAACCCGTCGGCGCTGGCCGGATCCGCGATCGTGTTGGTGGTCGTCGCGCTGGCGCTCTTGGCGCCCTGGGTGGCGACCCACCCGCAGGACGCCGGCAACGTGGTGAACTTCCGCGCCCGCCACCTGCCGCCCTCCGCCGAGCACTGGTTCGGCACCGATCAGGTCGGGCGCGACGTCTTCTCGCGGGTGGTCTTCGGCTACCGCATCTCGCTCCTGTTGGTCGTGGGCGTGCTCGGGCTCTCCGTCCCCTTCGGCGTGGTGCTGGGCCTCCTGGCCGGGTACCTGGGCGGCTGGGTCGAGACCCTGATCATGCGCGTCACCGACGTGTTCCTGGCGATCCCGGCGCTCGTGATGGCGCTGGCGATCACGGCCGCGCTGACGCCGAACCTGACGAACGCGATGATCGCGCTCGCGGTCCTGTGGTGGACCTGGCACACGCGCCTGGTGTACGGGATCGTGCGCTCGCTGCGCGGCGAGGAGTACGTCGAAGCCGCGCGCTTGCTCGGCGCCCGCACCGCGCACGTGATCTTCCGCGAGCTGCTGCCGAACTGCGTGTCGGCGATCTCGGTCAAGGTGACGCTCGACGCGGGCTTCGTCATCCTGATCGGCGCCGGGCTGTCGTTCCTCGGTCTGGGCGCGCAGCCGCCCGCTCCCGACCTGGGGACGATGGTGTCGACGGGCTCGCGCTACCTGCCCGACATGTGGTGGCAGTCGGTGTTCCCCGGGCTGGCGATCCTGTTCGCGATCCTAGGGTTCAACCTGCTCGGTGACGGTCTGCGCGACCTGTTCGACGTGGAGGTCGCGTGACCGCCCCGGTCGCCGCGCCGGTCCTCGACGTGCGCGGCCTGCGCGTCTCGTTCCGCGGCTTCGAGGGGGTCGCCGAGGTCCTCCAGGGCGTCGACCTGACGGTCGGCAAGGGCGAGCGCGTCGGCCTGGTGGGGGAGTCTGGCTGCGGCAAGAGCGTCACCATGCGCGCGATCATGGGCATCCTCCGTGCACCCCCGGCGCGCGTCGATGGCGGCGAGATCCGCTACCTGGGCCGCGACGTGCTGACGCTCGGGCGCCGCGAGCGCGACCTGCTGAAGGGGCGCGACCTGTCGATGGTCTTCCAAGACCCCGGCACCTCGCTCAACCCGGTCTTCCGCATCGGCGAGCAGCTCGACGACGTGATGGGCTGGGCGGATCGCCGCGGCGGCGAGCGCACGAGCCGGCGCACGCGCCGCGGACGCATCCTCGAGGTCTTGAAGCAGGTCAAGCTCCCGGACCCCGCGCTCGTGTACGACGCCTACCCGATGCAGCTGAGCGGGGGGATGCGGCAGCGCGTCCTCATCGCCATGGCGCTCCTGAACCGCCCGACGCTCCTGATCGCCGACGAGCCGGGGACGGCGCTCGACGTGACCACGCAGGACGAGATCTTGCGGCTGCTCGACGCGCTGGTCCAACACGACGGGCTGTCGATGCTGCTCATCAGCCACAACCTCGGGGTGGTCCGCGCCATGACCGATCGGCTCTACGTGATGTACGCGGGCGCCGTCGTCGAGGAGGGCGCCACCGCCGACGTCTTCGCCGACCCGCGCCACCCCTACACGCAGGCGCTCCTGCGCTGCGTGCCGAAGCTCGACGGCAGCGCGGTCTACGCCGGCATCGACGGGACGCTGCCCGATTACACCCGTCCGCCCGGTGGCTGCCGCTTCCATCCGCGGTGCGGGTACGCGCACGCGCGCTGCAGCGAGGCGCGCCCGCCCGCCTTCGAGGTCGGTGCCGGACCGGTCGCCCACCGCAGCGCCTGCTGGCTGGAGGAGCCGCGATGAGCGCCGAGCCGCTGCTGCGCGTCGACGGGCTCACCAAGCACTTCCCGGTGCGCGGAGGTCCGCTGCGCCGCGTCGTGGGGCACGTGCGCGCGCTCGACGGCGTCAGCTTCGACGTCGCGCCCGGCGAGACCTTCGGGCTCGCGGGCGAATCGGGGTCGGGGAAGAGCACGCTCGCGCGCATCGTCGTGGGCCTCGAGACCGCGAGCGGGGGCCGCGTGCGGGTCGGCGACGTCGACGACGTGCGCGGCGGCGACCGGCGCGCGTTCGGACGCGTCGTGCAGATGGTCTTCCAGAACCCGGGCTCGTCGCTCAACCCGCGCCGGTCGATCCAGGCGACGCTCGAGCTGCCGCTCGCGATCCACGGGACGTTCCAAGGCCCGATCCGCGCCCGCGCCGCGGAGCTGCTCGAGATGGTCGAGCTGCCACGCTCCTTCCTCGGCAAGCATTCGCACGAGCTGTCGGGTGGCCAGAAGCAGCGCGTCGCGATCGCCCGGGCGTTGGCGGTCCAGCCGCAGCTGCTGGTCCTCGACGAGCCGACGTCGGCGCTCGACGTGAGCGTCCAGGCGAAGGTGATCGAGCTGCTCCAGAAGCTCCGCGACGAGCTGTCGCTGACGTACCTGTTCATCTCGCACGATCTGAGCCTCATGCACGCCTTCTGCGACCGCGTGGGGGTGCTGTACCTGGGCCAGCTCGCCGAGCTCGGTCGCGCCGATGCCGTGTTCCGCGCGCCGCGCCACCCGTACACGCGCGGTCTGATCGCCTCGGTGCCGGTGGTCGGCGAGGAAGAGGTCGCCCTCAAGGCCGGGCTGGAGCGCATCACCGGCGAGATCCCGAGCGCCGCGAACGTGCCGAGCGGCTGTCGCTTCCACACGCGCTGCCCTGCCGCCGAGGAGCGCTGCCGGCACGAGGACCCCGAGTTCACCGGCGACCCGAGCGAGCAGGCCGTGCGGTGCCACGTCCACTCGATCGTCTGACGCGCGTGGGTCCGTTGGTTTCCCCGCCTGGGTTCTGCTACCGTTGTGAGCGCTCGATGCGTCTCATCCGCTGAGCGCGGTGGTCCTGGCGCGCGCGCGGGGCGGCGCGCTCGAGAAGGCTGGACGGGCCCATGGTCGTGCACGTTGGGACGTCGACGATCGGGTTCGACCGGATCCCGGAGGGGGTGGCGTGATGTCGACCGAACACCTGCTGCTCGTGACCGGCCTCTCGGGCGCCGGCAAGACCGAGGCGATGAAGGCGCTCGAGGACCTCGGCTTCTTCTGCATCGACAACCTGCCACCGTCGTTCCTGCCGCAGCTCACGCAGCTGCAGGCGCTCGCGGAGGGGCACGGCCGGCGGATCGCGGTGGCGATGGACGTGCGTGGCCACTCGATGTTCGCCGACCTGTTCGTCGCCCTCGACCGCCTGCAGGCCGAGGGCGTGCGCCACCAGATCCTCTTCCTCGACTGCGCCGACGACGTGCTGGTGCGCCGCTACTCGGAGACCCGGCGGCGGCACCCGGTGCAGGAGGGCCACAGCCTGTACGAGCACATCGCCGCCGAGCGGCGCATGCTCGCCGAGGTGCGCGACCGCGCCGACCTGGTCCTCGACACCACCCACATGAACGCGCACGCCCTCAAGCAGCGTCTGGGACGCATCGTGCTCGGCCGCGAGGTGGCGCTGGACCTCGACGTCGACGTCATGAGCTTCGGGTTCAAGCACGGCGTGCCGCTCGACGCCGACCTGATGTTCGACGTGCGCTTCCTGCCCAACCCCCACTACGACCCCGAGCTGCGCCCTCAGACGGGGCTGGACGCGCCGGTGGCCGACTACGTGTTCGCGCAGCCCGAGACCGGGCGGCTGGTCGACGAGATCCACGACCTGCTGGTGCGCTGGATCCCGCTCCACGCCGCCGCGGGCAAGGCGCGCTTGACGGTCGCCATCGGCTGCACCGGCGGCAAGCACCGCTCGGTGGCGATCGCGGAGCGGCTCGCGCAGCGCCTCGGCGAGCGCTTCAGCGACGTCGCGGCGGTGCATCGCGACCTGCCCAAGAACGTCGCGCGGTAGCCTGGAGGTGTCGCACGCGCGAGGGGAGACGTGGTGATCCTCGTCAGCCTGGGCGGTCTCGCCCTCTTCCTGCTCGGGATCGAACGCATCGCCGCGGCGCTGCAGGCGAGCGCTGGGTCGGCCGCGCGCCGCTGGATGGCCTCGGCGACGCGCTCGCCCTTCCGGGCGCTGCTCACCGGCACCGCCGTGTCCGCCGCCACCCAGAGCGGGACGGCGACCGCCATCACCGCGCTGGGGCTGGTCGCGAGCGGGTTGGTGGCGGTGCGCGAGGGCATCGCGTTGTCGCTCGGCGCCAAGCTCGGCGCCACCCTCGCCATCCAACTGGCGGCCTTCGACGTCGCCGCGTTCGCGCTGCCGATGATCGGCGTCGGTTTCCTGCTGGGGACCTGGCGCCGCGCGCGGCTGCCCGGCGGGCTGCTGCTCGGTGCCGGGCTGCTGTTCCTGGGGCTCGACCTCACCGTCTCCTCGCTCGGCGACCTCGCCGGGACGCCGCTCTTCGCGCTGGTCATCGACGCCGCCGAGCGCCAACCTTTCGCGGTGGTCCTGGTGGGCGTCGCCCTGGGCGCCGTGCTCGGCAGCGCCAACGCCGCGGCCGCGGTCGCGCTGGGGCTGTTCGCCGCCGGCGCGGTCGGCTTCCCCACCGCGCTCGCGCTGCTGGCCGGCGGCAACGTCGGCAGCACGCTGCTGCCGCTCCTGAGCGCGCGTTCGCTCGACGCCTCGGCGCAGCGGGTGGCCACCATGCACCTGGTGCTCAAGGGGCTCGGTGCGCTCGCGCTGGCCTTCCTCGTCGAGCCGGTGGCGCAGCTCGTGGGGGCGCTCGGCGGCGACGGCGCGCGCCAGATCGCCAACGCCCACACCGGCTTCAACCTCGCGGTCGGGCTGCTGGGGACGCTGCTCTCCGGGCCGGCGGCCGCGCTGGCGGCGCGGATCGTGCCGGTCACCGACGACGAGATGGGGCCCAAGTACCTCCGCGACGACGCCCTGGGCGACCCCAAGCTGGCGGCCGCGCTGGCGCTGCGCGAGACCGTGCGCGTGAGCGATCAGGTGGCGGTCATGACCGAGCTGGCCACCGAGGCCCTTCGCCGCGGCGTTTGGGACCCCGAGCCCATCGCCGCGCGCGAGGCGAAGGTCGACCACCTGACGCAGCGCGTGGTCGACTACCTCGCGCGCCTGCGCGCCGCGCACGGCGACGACGACCCCGTGACCGAGCGGCTGCTCCTGATGGTCACCGAGCTCGAGCACGTCGGTGACCAGATCCGACGGTTGCAGAAGCGCGAGGACAAGCTCCGCGCCGACGGGGTGGAGTTCAGCCGCGACGGCCGCGCCGAGCTGGGCGCGACGGCCGAGCTGGTGGGCAAGCGCATGCGCGCGGCCTTCACGGCCTTGGCCACCGCCGACCTGGCCATGGCGCAGGCGACGATCGACGGCCGCGCCGAGCTCGAGGAGCACGTGGCGCGCATGCGCATCGCCCACCTGGCGCGGCTCGAGGTGCGCCTGCCCGAGGCGCGCGCCTCGAGTTCGCACCACCTGGAGGTGCTCACGCTCTTGCGGCAGGTGGATGCGAGCGTCACCCGCGTGGCCGGGTGGGTGATCGCCGGGGTGCGGTGACGGGGTCCGGCGGCGCCCGGCGGGCCCTTCGGCCCGGTGATCGTTGGGCGCATCCCGCGGGCCCTTCGGCCTGGTGATCGTTGGGCGCATCCGGCCTCCGTGGTGAGCGCACCATGGAAGGACCCGCGGCAGCGTCGTGGTCGGCGACGCGCGTCCGCGGCCCGCTCGAGGAGGCACCGCATGGCGCGCCATCGTCCGCTGCTCGCCCTCACCCTCACGCTCGCGATCGCCGGCTGCACGGCCGGACCCGAGGCGGTGGGCCCGCTCGCCCTCGACGTCACCTTCGCCGGCGACCCGTCGGCGCTGCCGATGGCGATCGCGATCGTCGCGCTCGAGCCGAGCCTGATCGTCACGGGCCTCGAGCCCGCCGACATCGCCGAGATCGACGTGGGGCAGTACGTGCTCGACACCGCCTGGTTCGACCGGGACGGCCACATGACGCTCGAGCTGCCCGCGCCGGCCGACCTGCCCGCCGGGCTGCTGTCGCCCGCGGGCGACGCGGTGCGGCTGTTCGACCTGCCCGCCGGGTGTACCGTCGTGGCCGACGGTGCGGCGACCGTCTCGGGCTTCGCGTACGGCCCGCTCGAGCGGACCTCGCCGCTGTTCCTCGGCATCGACCACACCGCGATCGTGGTGCGCGACACGGCTGCCGAGCTCGGCTTCTACGAGAAGACCCTCGGACTCGCGGTGCACGGCCATTCGG
>JARGGE010000141.1 GCA_029210865.1 Trueperaceae bacterium | reverse complement strand
AGGCGATCGCGCACGCCGTCGACCGCGAAGGCATCATCGACGTGATCCTCGAGGGGTACGGCACCCCGATCGCCAGCTTCCAGTCGGCCATGTCGTTCGGCTTCGACCCCGACCTCCAGCCGTACGCGTACGATCCCGAGCTCGCCAAACAGCTGCTGGCCGAGGCCGGTGTCGCGGCGGGCACGAGCGTCCAGATCGACTTCATCGGGTCCGACGCGATCTTCCGCGAGGTCGCCCAGGCCGTGGCCTCGATGCTCGAGGCGGTCGACCTGGAACCGAACCTCGTGACGCACGAGACGAACACGTACTACAACGACATGGTCCCAGAGAACCGCGTCGGCGGCCTCTACTACAGCGGTTGGGGCGGCTGGACCCTGGACTTCGACAACACGGCGTACCTGCTCTACCGTACCGGCCAGTTCTGGAACCCGTGCTTCTCGAACGAGGAGGTCGACCGCCTGCTCGAGGAGCAGCGCGGCACCTACGACCAGGACGTTCGTGAGGAAGCCCTGCAGCAGGTTGCCCAGTTGGCGCACGAACTGCTGATCGACCTGCCGCTGTACCAGCACCAGAACCTTTGGGGCGTCGCCGACCGCGTGCAGGGCTTCGTCGCCCCGGCCGACGATCGCCACGACCTGCTCGACGTCTCCGTCGCCAACTGAGCGACGGGCCGAGGAAGGGGGCGAACGCGCGTGGTGACGTTCCTGCTACGGAGGCTCTTGCAGTCGGTCTTCGTGTTGGTCGGCATCACGCTGTTCGTCTCCTTCACGATTCGCCTGAGCGGCGACCCCGCCGTCGCGATGTTCCAGGGGTCGAGCGCGCCGACCGAGGAGCAGTTGGCCCTCATCCGCGAGCGCCTCGGTACCGATCGGCCCTTCGTCGAGCAGTACCTCGACTTCGTCGTCGGCGCCTTGCGCGGCGACCTCGGGACCTCGTTCCGTACCGGCGGTCCGGTGGCGGCCGCCGTCGCGGCGCGCTTCCCCGCCACGGTGGGCCTGGCGTTGGCGGCGCTCGGGATCTCGCTCACCCTGGCCATCCCGCTCGGCGTCTGGGCGGCCCGCCGGCGCGGGAGTCAGGTCGACCTGACGATCCGCGTCGTGACGCTCTTCGGGCTGTCGTTCCCCAACTTCTGGCTCGGCATCATGCTGATCCTGATCTTCGGGGTCCAGCTTCGCTGGCTTCCGCCCTCCGGCTACGAGGGGCCGATCAGCTTCGTGCTCCCCAGCCTCACGCTCGGGCTGATCCTCGCCAGCAGCACGACCCGGCTCGTGCGCTCGGCCCTCCTCGACGTCCTCGGGGAGCAGTACGTCGTCACGGCGCGTGCCAAGGGCGTGCGCGAGAAGGTGGTCGTGTACCGCCACGCGCTACGGACGGCGCTGATTCCCGTCGTCACCTTCGTGGGCCTCCAGATCGGTGGTTTGATCGGCGGGGTCGTCATCATCGAGCAGGTGTTCGCCTGGCCGGGCCTCGGATCGCTGGCGCTCAACGCCATCTCGTTCCGCGACTACCCGATGCTCCAGGGCACCATCACCGTGCTGGCCCTGTTCATCGCGTCCATCAACCTGCTGGTGGACCTGAGCTACGCTGCCCTCGATCCCCGGATTCGTTACGCATGATGCCGCCTTCAACGGGCACCGTGCAATCGAGGGGCGCATGAGACGGGCGCTGCGCGACCCCAGTTTCACGATCGGCGCGCTCATCGTCCTCACCGTCGTCGGCGCGGCGCTCTTCGCTCCGGCGATCGCGCCGCACGACGCGACCGCCGCCACCCTTCGGTCGCGGCTCGCCGTCCCCTTCAGCGCGGGGCACCCGCTCGGCGCGGACGCGATCGGCCGCGACATCCTCAGCCGCATCATCTTCGGGGCCCGCATCTCGCTCACCGTCGGCCTCGCCTCCGTGGCCGTCGCCGTCGTGATGGGCACGCTCGTCGGCCTGGTGGCCGGCTACTTCGGCGGCGTCATCGACGCGGTCCTCATGCGCTCCGCCGACATCCAGCTCTCGTTCCCGTTCATCTTGCTCGCCATCACCGTGATCGCCGTCGTCGGACCAGGGCTGTGGAAGGTCATCCTCGTCATGGCCCTCACGCAGTGGGTGCAGTACGCCCGCATCGTCCGAGGCCAGACCCTCTCGCTGCGGGAGAAGGAATACGTGCAGGCGGCGCGGGGCCTAGGCGCCACGCACGCGCGGATCATGTTCCGACATATCTTGCTGAACGCGCTCACCCCCATCACCGTCCTAGCCACGCTCGGCATCGCCAACAACATCCTGCTCGAAGCGGGCCTCACCTTCCTCGGCCTCGGGGTCGACCCGACCATCCCGTCGTGGGGCGGCATGCTCGCCGACGGCCGCAACTACATCGAGCGGGCCTGGTGGGTGGCGACCTTTCCGGGCCTGGCGATCACCGTGACCGTCCTCGGCTTCAACCTCCTCGGTGATTGGCTGCGCGACCGGCTCGACCCGCGGATGCGAACGTGAGGGCCGAGCGCGAAGCCGCCGCAACGGCGGCGCGACCGGCGGACCTCGCCGCCCTGCGGGCAGCGCTGCTGCGCGATCGCGACGGTGACGGCTTTCCCGACGCGCTCCGAGGCCCCGTCTGGATCTCGCACGGCCGTGGACCCCACGACGTCGACGCCGCCGTCGCCGCAGCCGCGGAGCTGCTGGCGCCTCTCGCCGACCGCGCACTGGTGCTGCCCATCGAGACGCGCGCATGGGCCACGGTCGTGCCAGGTTTCTGCATCGGGCCCACGGACGCGCCCGGTGATCCCGAAGCGGCCTGGCCGGACGCCACGACCAGCATCGACCTGCCGTACGGTGCCGAGCTCCGGTGGCTCGACGACGGTGTCGTCGTCACCGCATCCGACGGCCCCTCGCTCGTCGAGGCCGTGGTCACCTGGCTCGGCGACGCCACGGGCACCAGGACGGAGGATCGGGCGACCCCGGCTGCCGGCACCGCGACCACCGCCGCGCGCACCGAACGGGTGGGCCTCGGCGGCCTCTTCACCGGCAACGGAGACGCCGGGCGGACCACGTACACCGGCTCGCCCGACCACCCGGAGCGGTTCGTCGGCGGCTTCGCACCGACCGGCGGCGCCCACGAGGCCCTCGGCGTCGCGCTGCGCCTCGCCCTGGTCGGCACCAACACCCCAGCCCGGGTCACGGCAGCGCCGACGGAGGCGCTCGTGCGCACCTCCCTCGACGCGGCGCTTCCGGCGGGCGGCTGGGTCCTCCGCGTCGTCCACGGCGTCGCCGGACAGCGGTTCGAACTCGCGGGACGGGACGCGGCGGCGCTCGGGGCGGGATGCACCTGGTTCGCTCACAGCTTCCCGAGGCTGCCGGACGGCACCCGCTTGGACGACGTCGAGCACAACCTGACGCAGCTCGTGCGCGGGGCGACGCGGGCGGGGCACCTCGCGGCCGCCGCCGGCGCGGCGAACGCGCTCCGACGGGCCGGCAGGCGACCGGTGGCGGCAGCGCTGCCCTATCCACCGGCGCACGCTCCACGGACGCTGGGACTGCCGGTCCGCAACAGTGCTCGCGACGGCGCCCTCCGATGCTGGTCGACGGCGACCGCCTGGGAGGGGGACCGGCTGCTCGAAGCGGCGGCTGGCCTCATCGCCAGCGCCGTGCCAAGCACCCAGCGCGTGACGATCGAGGCGTTCGCGTCCGAGACGGCGACCGTCCGCGCGTCGCTGCGCGACCGGCTCGTCGACCTCATGGCGGCGTCCAGGATCGACGCAGACGTGCTCCCCATCCGCCACGCGTTCCGGCCCGCCTTGCATTGGCTCGTCGAGGAAGTGGCGCCAGCAGCACCCACCGGAGCCGCGCTGCTGCGGATCAGCGTCGACCGTCAGCCGGAGGCCTTCGGCGCGGCCGATCGCTGGGTGCGCGAGTTGTACCCGGTCGCCGAGTTGATCGAGGCGGACCGGCCGGACCTGCGGGTCGAGATCGAGCTGGCGCCCGAGGCGTCGGCCGAGCCCACCTACACCGCCACGTTCGTCGCTGCGGACGGCGCCGTCCTCGGCACGGTGACGCTGCAGCCACCGGTCGCTGAGAGCCCGCACCCGGGGGGCGGCCGCGCGCTCGTGACGACCGCCGGCGTGCGCCTCTGGCGTGGCGACCGCGCGGTCGCCACGGCAGCGGTCCCGACGGACGCAGCGGCGTTCTGGACGTGGTTCGCAGGCGAGGTCCTACCGGCCCTCGTGGACGGCACGGAATCCGGCGACAGCCCGCTCGTGCACGAGATCGCGGTCGTCGCCGAGCTCTCCGAACCGGACGACCTCCTCCCCCTCGATCACGAGACCGACAGCGTCCTCGAAGCGCTCCACGAGGACGTCTACTTCGGCGTCCTGGAGGCCGTCGACAGCACACTGGACGCTCAGGTCGCGCGCCATGCCAGCCCGGGACGCATTCTGCCGTTCTTCCGTCAGCGATCGGGCGGGCCCATGCGGGCGACCGTCGTGGTCCGGGGGCGCGGAAGCGACCGCGTCGCCGTTCGGGCCGACGACGGCGCCTGGCACGCTGCGCTTCGCTGCGATGCCGACGTGCACGTCATCGAGGTGCGCGGCCGTGACGAACGCATCGACGGGATCGTCGTGGACGTCGCCGCGCCCGATGCGACGGCCGCCGACGAGGCCCTCCGTCGGCTGTCGTGGGCGGGGGGCGCCGCCGTCGGGGCGTGGCCGACCGGTATCGAGGTCCGCGCCCACCGACACGGAACGGCGACCGTGGACCTCGCTGCCGTCGCGGCACCGCCGACGCCACCACGGCTGCCCGACCGGCCCCTCCACCCCCGCGAGGCGGTCGCGCACGCCCGCTGGTGGGCGTCGCTGCACGCCTCGGCACGCTTCGCCACGCCCCGCGAGACCCGGCTCGGACAGCCGTTGGTCGTCGTCGAGGTGACGTCGCCGCCCCATCCGGCCGCATCACGCGCACGGTCCAGCGCCTGGAAGCCGACGATCCTCCTCTCCGCCCGTCAACACGCCAACGAGGCGACCAGCACGCCAGCGGCGTTCGCTTGGCTCGAGCGCTGGCTAGACGACCCTGACCTCGGGGACCGCGCGAACCTGGTGCTGCACCCCCTCGAGAACCCCGATGGCGCACGGCTGCACGCGGCGCTTCGCTCGCTGGCCCCGAACCACATGCACCACGCCGCCCGCTACACGGCGTTTGGCGCCGACCTGCAGACGAACCCCGTCGTCGGCGGGGGCACGATCGCCGAGAGCCTGTTGCGCAGCGACGCGGCGGCGCGCTGGAGCCCCGTTCTCCACCTCAACGACCACGGGTACCCGGCGCACGCTTGGGTCCGCTCCCAAACCGGCTTCCTACCGCGAGGTTTCGAGGACTGGTCCTTACCCACCGGCCACCTGACCATCGTCTCCGCGCACGGGTCCGACGGCGCCGAGGCAACGAAGCTGCTCGACGGCATCGCCGGGAGCGTCGAACGCACGCTCCGCGGCGACCCCGGGGTGCACGACCACACGCGGGCCCAGGTCCGGCGGGCACGACGGTACCGGTCGGCCGGCCAGGCACCCTTCACGTACCGATCCGAACTCCCGTTCTGGCTCGACCACCGACCACCGCGCGTGCAGGACGAGGCCGCTGCAGCCACCGCCGGCGCCGGCGCCGGCCGCGCCGCTCCGGCGGTCGCACCAGCCCGCTTGACGCCGCTCCTGACGCTGATCACCGAGGTGCCCGACGAGACGGTCTCGGGCGAGGCCTGGCACCGCTGCGTCCGCGCGCACGTCTCGGTCAACGACGCCGTCGCCCGCGGGATGCTCGACTGGATCGAGGCGACCGCCGAGCCGCGCTGATCGGCGCGCGTCGCGCCTCAGCCCCGCGGATCGAGCGCGTCCCGCAGACCGTCCCCCAAGAGGTTGAAGCCGAGCACGGTCAGCGACCCCGCCAGCCCCGGGAAGAGCATGAGCCAGGTGGCGTCGGGCAGGTAGCGGCGACCGCGGGCGAGCATCTCACCCCAGTCGGAGACCGGCGGTTGCACCCCGAGGCCCAGGAACGAGAGCCCGGCGATCGCCAGGATGGCGAAGCCCACCCCCAGCGTCGCCTGCACCACGATCGGGCCGATCGCGCTGGGGAGCACGTGGCGGAGCATCAGGCGCCCGTTGCCGGTGCCGAGCGCGCGGGCGGCCTGCACGTACTCCTCCTCGCGGGTGCCGAGCACCACGCTGCGCACCAGCCGCGCGTACTGCGGCACGTCGACGATGGCGAGGGCGATCACCGCGTTGACGAGCCCCGGGCCGAGGGTGCCGACCACCGCGAGCGCCAACAGCAGCGACGGGACGCCAAGAGCACGTCCATCACGCGCATGAGCGCCCCGTCGAGGCGGCCGCGGAAGAAGCCGGCGATCAGGCCGATCGCGCTGCCGAGCAGCAGGGCCAGCGCCACCGGCACCACGCCCGTGAGCAGCGAGACGCGCGCCCCGTAGGCCACGCGGGCGAGGACGCTGCGGCCGAACTCGTCGGTGCCGAAGGGGTGCTCCAGCGAGGGCGGACGGAGCCGCATCCGCAGGTTCTGCGCGTCGGGCGGACGGTCGGCGATCCAGGGGGCGAAGACCGCCAGGGCGATTAGGCCCACGACGATCGCGAGCCCCACCCAGGCGCCGGGGTTGCGGCGGAAGCGACGCGTGGCGGGCGCCGTCCAGAAGGCGCGCCAGCGGCCGTCGGCGGGGGCGGCGGCGGGAGCGGCGGCCTCAGCCATAGCGCACCTTGGGGTTGATCGCCGCGTAGGAGAGGTCGACGGCGAGGTTGACGAGGATGAACAGCAGCGACACCACGAGCACGCTCCCCTGCGCCAGCGGCAGGTCGCGGGCGAGGAGGGCGTCGACGAGCATCCGGCCGACGCCCGGCCAGGCGAAGACCGTCTCGGTGAACACCGCGCCGCCGAGCAGGCCGGCCGGGCGAGGGCGCAGGCCCGGGGCGCCCATGAGGCCCTGGAGCGGTGCCGCCAGCGCCTGCAGCGGGCCGAGCACGAGACCGCCAGGCTCTCG
>JARGGE010000140.1 GCA_029210865.1 Trueperaceae bacterium | reverse complement strand
GGCGCGGACGACGGGCTAGCATGGCGGCCATGAAGCTCCGGTCCGAGGTCCTCGACCTCCCCCCCTACCGGTTCGAAGCCCACGGCGCCGCGGTCAAGCTCGACCAGAACGAAGCGCCCGAGGACCTGCCGGAACCGCTGCGGCGCGCGGCGCTGGAGCGGCTCGCGGCGCGCTCGTGGCACCGGTACCCGGACCTGCATCCCGTCGAGCTGGCCGAGCGCTTCGGCGCGCGCCACGCCTGGCCGAGCGACGGCGTCGTCGTGGCCGGCGGTTCGAACGTTCTGATCCAGGCGGCCACCATCGTCGCCGGCCTGGGGCGGCGGGTGGCGACCGTGACGCCCACCTTCTCCGTGTACGCGTTGCAGGCGCGGCTGCTGGGCGCGGAGCTCCGGGAACTGCCGCTGGGCGCGGGGTTCGTTTTCCCGGTCGAGGCCTTCTGCGCGACCGTCGCCGAGGGGTGCGGCGTCGCCTTCGTCGCCGCCCCGATGGCGCCGACCGGCAACCCGGTCGCGGTGGACGACCTGTGGCGGGTCGCGGAGGCGGCCGACGACCGGTGGCTGATCGTCGTCGACGAGGCCTACGGCGAGTTCGCGGGCGTCGATCACGACGCCCTGGCGCGCGCCCACCCCCAGGTCGTGCGCTTGCGGACGCTCTCGAAGGCCTTCGGTCTCGCGGGCGTCCGCTTGGGCTACGCGCTCGCCGACCCGGCGGTCGCGACGGAGCTGCGCAAGGCGCTGCTGCCGTTCTCGGTCTCGGCGCTCCAAGCGGCCGTCGCGGAAGCCGTGCTCGACGCTCCGGACGTCGTGGCCGAACGGGTCACCCGGACGGTCGCGGAGCGCGAGCGGCTCGCGGGCGCGCTCGCGCGGCGCCTCGGCGTGCAGGTGCATCCGAGCGTGGCCAACTTTTTGCTCTTCCGGGTCGCGGACGCCGCCGGGACGTACGCCGCGCTGCAGCGGCACGGCGTCCTCGTCCGGCGCCAGGACCACCTCCCCGGTCTGGAGGGCTGCCTGCGCGTCAGCGTCGGCACCGCGGTCGAGAACGACGCGTTCCTGGCCGCGCTCGACGCGGCCCTGGCCGAAGGATCGGCCGTGCCCGAGGAGGTCGCCCATGGCTGAGCGTCGCGCCACCGTCCATCGCGTCACCCGTGAGACCGACGTGCGCGTCGCGCTCGACCTCGAGGCCGGCGGCGTCGGCGCGCCGGCGACCGGTCACGGCTTCCTCGACCACCTCCTCGCGCAGGTGGTGCGCCACGGCCGCGTCGGCCTCGAGGTCGCCGCGACGGGCGACCTGCACATCGACGTGCACCACCTCGCCGAGGACGTGGGCATCACGCTCGGTCAAGCGTTCCGGACCGCGGTGGGCGACGCCGTGGGCATCGAGCGCTACGCCGACGCCTTCGTCCCGATGGACGAGACGCTGGTGCACGTGGTCGTCGACCTGTGCGGCCGGCCGTTCCTGGCCTTCGACCCCGCCGCGGTCCCGGGCGACGTCTCCGGGTTCACGACGTACCACCTGCGGGAGTTCCTGCGCGGCTTCGCGAACCACGCGCAGGCCACCGTCCACGTGCGCTGGCTCGCGACGGGCGACCCCCACCACGGCTGCGAGGCCGTGGTGAAGGCCTTCGCCCGGGCCCTGTACGCCGCAACGCGCGTCACGGGCACCGAGTTCCCCTCGACGAAGGGAGCGCTCTGAGCGGATGCGCGTCGTCCTGATCGACTACGGTGCCGGCAACCTGCCGAGCGTCGCCAAGGCGCTTGCGGCCGCCGGCGTGGCCGTCGAGCGCTCGGCCGATCCCGCGCGGGCGGCGGCCGCCGACGCGCTCGTCCTCCCTGGGCAGGGCCACTTCGGGCAGGTCATGGAGGCCTTCCGCCGCAGTGGCTTCGAGGACGTCGTCCGGGCCCACGTCGCCGCCGACCGCCCCTTCCTGGGGATCTGCGTGGGCCTCCAGTTGCTCGTCGAGGGATCCGAAGAGGCTCCCGGGGTCGCCGGGCTCGGCGTGCTGCCCGGACGCGTCGTGCGCTTCCCGGAGGCGGGCGTCAGCGTCCCCCACATGGGCTGGAACACGCTCCACCCGTTCGGCGCGTCGCCGCTCCTGGCCGGCGTGGCCGACGGCGCGCACGCTTACTTCGCCCACAGCTACGTCGTCCGCTTCGACGCGGCGGACGCCGAGGCGGCGGCCTTCGACGCCGGCGCGACGACGACGTACGGACCCACCCGCTTCCTATGCGCGGTCTCGCGTGGCCAGCTCCACGCGACCCAGTTCCACCCCGAGAAGAGCCAGCGCGTCGGCCTCCGGATCCTGGCGAACTTCGCCGCCGCCGCGCGGGCGGCCGTCGGTCGGCCCGCATGAGGCGAGCATCGACCACGTCGCCGCGGAGGGGCCCGTGCCGCGCCGCTCTCGCCGCGGTTGCCGCGGCCTGGTGCGCGGTCGCCGGCGTCGTCACGGCGCAGCCGGCCTGGAGCGTCCAGACCGTCGCGCTCAGGGACTTCCGCGAGGCGCAGAACGCGGTCGCGGAGCTGCGAGGGCTCGGCTTCCCCGCCTTCACCGAGTTCACGATGAACGCCGGGCTGCAGTACGTGCGCGTGCGGGTCGGGTGCACGAGCGAGCGCGAGGTCGCCGACGCCTGGGCGACGCTGTTGGCGCCCACCCTCGTGGCGCAGGCGGTCGCCGTGCCCCTCGAGGCCGACCCGCCCGAGGGCGTCGCGTGCGTCCTCAGCGAGATCGGCTTCCGCAAACCGACGCGCTGGTCGCTCGTCTCCGGTCAGGGCGAGGTACCGGTGTTCGAGGTGGTCATCGCCGACCAGGTCGCCTACCTCGGGTTCGACGGCGCCGTCTGGCGCGTCTGGCAGGGCGTCGCCCCCGAGCCCGCACCCGCGTCGCCGAGCCGCGTCGCGGCCGGCCGTCTCGGCGGCGTCGACGTCGTCCGGACCTCCGCGGGCGAGCTGCTGTGCCCCGGCCGCCTGCTCGTCGGCGTCGGCGACGCCGCCGTCGTCGAGCTCGGCGACGCCGTGGTGGTGTGCTGGCCGGAACCGTCCACGCCGTGAGCGCCGCGCGACGGTGGCGCACGGTCGCCTCCTGGCGTCGCTGGCTGGCGCCCGGCATGGGGGTCAAGCGGCACGTCGCCTGGGCCGTCCTGGGCGCCCTGACGGCGCTGGTCGGGGTCTCGGCGAGCGTCGTCTGGGGCCTCGGCGAGGGGCGGCGCGATCTCGCTGCCCCCATCGAGGAGGTGCTCGTCAGCGAAGGATGGTCGCGGGTCGGGGGTTGGTTGGGCGGGGCGATCGCGCTCGTCGGGGTCGTCGTCGCGGTGGCCGCGATCGGTCGCCTGAACCGTTCGCTGCTCTCGAACTGGATGCCGCGCCCGCACGAGGCCGCCGAGGTGCTCTACCGTCGGC
This sequence comes from Trueperaceae bacterium, assembly GCA_029210865.1. Lineage (GTDB taxonomy): Bacteria > Deinococcota > Deinococci > Deinococcales > Trueperaceae > JAABTL01. The sequence goes on along the minus strand of JARGGE010000140.1, from coordinate 3,637 downwards.
TCGTGCTGGCGCGGGGCCCCAAGATCGTGGCCCTGGGGGGTGGCACCGGACTTAGCCTGCTCCTGCGAGGCTTGCGCGAGCACACGAGCCAGGTCACCGCGGTCGTGGCGGTGAGCGACGACGGCGGCTCGACGGGGCGCCTGCGCGTCGCCTTCGGGATGCCGGCTCCGGGCGACCTGACCGATTGCCTCGCGGCGCTCGCGGCCGACGAGGCGGCGCTCGGTCGGCTGCTCCAGTACCGCTTCGAGCGCGGCGGCGAGCTGCGCGGCCACACCTTCGGCAACGTCCTCATCGCCACGCTCCACGAGGTCGAGCACGACTTCGCCGACGCGCTGCGGTCGCTCAACCGCCTCCTCGAGCTCCAGGGCGCCGTCTGGCCCGCGACGCCGCAACCGGTCACGCTGCGCGTGACCAAGGCCGACGGCCGCGTCGTCGCTGGCGAGAGCGCGGTGCGCGCGGTCGCGGGCGCGAGCGCCCGCCTCGAGGTGTCGCCCGCCCACGCCACGGCGATGCCGGAAGCGGTGGCGGCGATCGCGGCGGCCGACCTGGTGGTGCTCGGTCCGGGCAGCCTGTTCACCTCGACGCTGCCGCCCTTGATGATCGACGGGGTCGCCGCGGCGCTGTGCGCCACGCCGGCGCGCCTCGTCTACGTGGCCAACCTGATGACCGAGGCGGGCGAGACCGACGGGTTCGATCTCGGCGACCACCTCGAGGCGATCCGCACCCACCTCGGTCGCCTCCCCGACGTCGTCCTGGGGAACCTCACGGCGATCGACGCCGAGCGCCTCGCCGCCTATGCCGAGGAAGGGGCGCGTCCGGTGCCCTTCGACCGCGAGCGCGTCGAAGCGCTCGGCGCGGCGACCGTCGCCGCGCCGCTGCTCGGCAGCGGCCGCCACGCGCAGCACGACCCGGTGGCCCTCGCGGCGGCGCTCGTGGCGATCGCCCCGCGCCGCGGTGGGACGCGATGAGGCGCCGGCGCCGGGCGTGGCTGCTGGGTGCCCTGGTGGCGTTCAGCGCGGCGTTCGCGCGGGCGCCGATCGCCGAGGTCGAGGGCGGCGCCGAGGGTGGCGCGGGCGCGACGCCGCCGACCGCCGTGCGCTACGCCGACCCGCTCTGGTACGACCTGGTCGACGTCCGCTGGGCCGTCGACGCGGACGGTCGACCCGTGGCGCTCGAGCTCGAGCTCGCGGCGGTCGACCCGGTGCGCCCGCTGCTGCAGCCCATCCTCGAGGCTTACCTGATGGTCGCGGAGGGCGGGCGCCGCGAGCTGCTGCCAGGGTCCGGCGTCGTGCTCGGCGAGGACCAGGGCTGGTCGGTGGCCGTGCGCGTCACCGGGCAGGGGGCGTGGGCCTGGCAGGCCGACGGCGGCGCGCCGGGACGCGCCCTCGACGTCGCGATCGTCGGCCGCGTCGTGCGGCTCGCCTGGCCGGTCGACCTCTCGGCCGAGGGGCGCTGGGCCGCGCTCAGCGGCGTCTACGACCCCTTCCACGCGACCGGCTGGCGAGCGTTCGCGCGCGAGCCTTCGCCCTGGACCTTCGCGACCGCCGAGCCGGGTCCTCCGGTCGTCGACGTCTTCCCCGACGACGCGGCCTCGCTCGCGCAGGTCCGGGCCGGACGCCCCTGGTCGCCGCGACGCCCGGCGCCGGTGCGCGCCCCCGTGTCGGCCTGGTGGTGGTGGATGGTCGGTGGCCTCGCGCTTGCCTTCAGCGGGCTCGCCTGGCGGCGCGTGCAGCCGCCCGGGCCGCCAGGCGCCGCTCCGCCCTCGCCGAGCGGCGTCGAACTGATCGACGACGGCGAGATGTCGAGCGAGGAGGCGAGCCCCATGGAGGGCGGAGCACCGAGGGAGCCGGTCGGCCAGGTCGAGAGCGACGCGCCGAGCAAAGGGGCCAGCGGCGCGGCGGACGAGGGAGGGAACGGCGGTCCGGTGGACGGTCGCGCCGCGCGCGCGAGCCGCTACGAGGCGGAGGATCGCCCCGCGACCGGCACCGCCACCGAGGCGTCGGACGCCGACGCCTCGACGTCGGCCGCGCCCTCGTCGCGCACCACGTGAGCGCCGAGCGCGGCGAGGCGGCCAGCGAAGCGCTCGTAGCCGCGGTCGATGTACGCGACACCGGTGACGCGTGAACGCCCACGCGCGGCCAGGGCGGCGACGACGAGGGCGCCGCCGGCGCGGATGTCGGCCGCGTGCACGTCGGCGCCGGTGAGCTCGCGGCCGCGCACGACCAGGGTCTGGTCGGTGAGCTCGAGGCGGGCGCCGAGCTTGCGGAGCTCGTCGACGTGCGTGAAGCGATCCGGGTAGACCCGGTCGCGGACGACGGCGACCCCGGGCGTGGTGGCCAGGAAGGCGCCGAAGGGCGCCTGGAGGTCGGTGGGGACGCCCGGGTACTCGGTCGCGGTGACGTCCACCGCGCGCAGGTCGCCGGTCGCGTCGACGCGTAGCCCGTCGCGGCCGACGTCGCGCACGCGCACGCCGGCGTCCGTCAGGCGGTCGCGGACGGCGCCCAGATGCTCGGCGCGCACCCCGCGCAGGGTGACGTCGCCGCGCGTCGCGGCCGCCGCGAGCATGAACGTGCCGGCCTCGATGCGGTCCGGGATCGCTCGGAAGCGCGCCCCGTGCAGCCGCTCGACGCCCTGGACGCGGATGCGCGGGCTGCCGGCCCCGTCGATGCGCGCGCCCATCGCCACCAGCAGGTCGGCGAGGTCGGCGATCTCGGGCTCGAGCGCGGCGTTCTCGATCTCGACCTCGCCCGTGCCCAGGGCGCTCGCGAGGAGGACGTTCTGGGTGCCACCGACGGTCGGGGCCTCGAAGACGACGCGGCCGGAGATCGCGCCGCGGCGCCGGGCGACGAAATCGCCGGCGTCGTCGGCCACCTCGACGCCGAGGTCGGCGAAGGCCTTGAGGTGGCGGTCGACCGGCCGTGGCCCGAAGGCGCAGCCGCCTGGCATCGAGATGCGGGCCTCGCCGGCGCGCGCCAGGAGGGCGCCCATCATGACGAAGCTGGCGCGCATCTTGCTGACCAACCGGTAGGGCGCGGCCGTCGTCCGCAGCTCGCGAGCATGGAGGCGCACGTCGCGCCCCGACCAGGCGACGTCGACGCCCACGTGGTCGAGGATCTCGAGCCCGACGAGGACGTCCGAGAGGCGCGGCACCCCTTCGAGGACGAGGGGTTCGTCGGTGAGCAGCGAGGCGAGGATCAGGTAGAGGGCGGAGTTCTTGGCGGCGAAGACGTCCACCTCCCCGCTCAGGGGGGTGCCGCCGTCGATGACGAGCGCGGCGCGTGGGTTCATCGGTCCCTCCGGTGGGTCGCGCGCGCTCCGAAGCGGTTCAGATGCACACGATGTGTACGATGAGTGTAGCGCCGATGAGCCGGTGGGTCAACCGCATGCGGCTCGTACCGTAGATGCTACACTGAGGCTCATGGGCCGTCCCGCAGCGATCGGGGCGCCGGGAGGGTGACGTGCCGAAGCTGAGCAAGAGCAAGCGCCTGCAGGTGGTCATCAGCGAGGAACAGGATTCGCTGCTCACCAAGACCGCGTACCACCTCTCGAACCCCGAGCGGCTGGTCTCGAAGTCGGAGGTCGTCCGGCTCGGCATCCAGATGCTTAACCGCGCCGTGGAGGCCGGCGACCTCGACCC
>JARGGE010000013.1 GCA_029210865.1 Trueperaceae bacterium | reverse complement strand
GAGACCCAGCCGACGGGGCCGCTGTCGGTCGTGCGGTACGTGGGGTTGAAGGTGGACTCGAGGGCGCAGGGGCTGGGGGCGCCGACGCGAAGGCCGTGAAAACGGCTGAGCGTGGGTTAGGACGACCTCCGGGGCGAAGGGGAGCGAGGCGGCGGCGCACCAGGGGGCGATGGTGCCGTCGTCGGGGCCGTTGGGTGCGCCGCGGGCAGCGTAGCCGAGGAAGTGGCGCTCGGTGCCGTCGATCACCTTGGTGGTCGGGCCGGGTCCGTTGGAGGCCGTGAGCCCCCAGCAGCAGTCGCCATATTCGGCGAAGCGGAGTGGGTTTCGGATCGCGTACGCCTGCTGGATGAGCGTGGCGCGGCGGGAGTTCTCGAAGTAGTCGCTGCCCTTGGTGCGCATGAAGGTGTCCTGGATGCCGCGGAAGTCGATCCATAGGTGCGAGTACTGGTGGATGAAGAGCGGGCCGGCGTAAAGCACCTCTCGATCATGGTAGCCCACCCCGGGAGGGGTAGCCTCAGCGGCACGCACGCAAGTCCACGGCAGCCTCCTGACCCATTCCGGCATCGAGCCGAGATCGTCGAGACCTTCGAATGACGGATTCAACTCGCCTCACGCAACCGCCGCTCGCCGTGCTGTTCGACGTCGATGGCTTACTGATCTCCACCGGCGGCGCCGGCACCAAGGCGTGGCGGCACGCGTTCGAACGCCTTCACGGCATCCCGACCGACATCGGCCAGTTCACGGAAGCGGGCATGACGGACCCCGACGTCGGCCGGCAGACGTTCGTTCGGGTCCTGGGGCGCGAGCCCACGGAGCGAGAGATGGGCCGTCTGTTCGGCGCGTACCTCGAACGCCTCACCCAGGAGGTGGAGCAGTCGACCGGATACCGCGTGATGCCAGGCGTCGAGGTCCTGCTCCCGCGGCTCGTGGACGCTGGCCTGCTGCTCGGGATCGTCTCGGGCGCCATGGAGGCGGCCGCGCACATCAAACTGGAACGGGCCCGCCTCAATCGGTTCTTCAGCTTCGGCGGATACGGATCCGATTCGGCGGACCGTGTGGAGCTCACGCGCTTGGCCATCGAGCGCTGTGGCCGCCTTCACGGGCACGCACTCGATCCCGCCCGGATGCTGGTGGTGGGCGATACGCCGCGCGACGCGGAGGCGGGTCGCGGTGCGGGGGCGGTCACCGTAGGGGTCGCGACGGGCAAGTACACGGTCGAGCAACTCGAGGCGGCGGGCGCGGACTTCGTGCTCGCGACGCTCGAATCACCGCTGCCCGGCATCGAGGCCCTGCTGCGGTAGAGCTGACCGAAGCGAGTCCTACCGACGCAGCACCGCGCGTGCTGGCGCACCGTCCCCCGCGCCGCCGTCGAGCTTGAGCGGCAGGCACAACAGCTCGTAGACGCCGGGCGCGACGCCGCTCAGGTCGAGTCCCTCGAGGATGACGACGTCGTCGACCAGGCCGGTGTGGGCACCCAGGCGCAGGAACGAGACGTTGGCGGCGTCGCCGTTCGCGAGCGCCACGGGCGTGTCGATGGCGACCGGGGGATCGCCCGGATAAACGGGCATGCGGGCCCGTACCGCGACGCTGAGATCGTGGATCGGCATGGGCGTCACTCCTGCGGCTTGACCGCATGCCCGCCGAACTCGTTGCGCAACCCGGCGATCACCTTCGCGGCGAAGCTGTCCTCCTGCCGCGATCGAAACCGCATCAGGAGCGAGAGCGCGAGGACGGGCGCCGGCACGTCCTTGTCGATGGCCTCGGCCACGGCCCACCGTCCCTCGCCCGAGTCCTCGACGTACCCGCGGATCGACGCCAGGTCCGGTTCCTTCTCGAACGAGCGTTCGGCCAACTCGAGGAGCCACGAGCGCACGACGCTGCCCTGGTTCCACAGGTGCGAGATCGCCCTCAGATCGAGCTCCGTGAAGTCCGACGCGTGGAGGATCTCGAATCCCTCGCCGTACGCCTGGAGCATGCCGTGCTCGATGCCGTTGTGCACCATCTTGACGAAGTGTCCGGCGCCGCTCGGACCGACGTGAAGGTAGCCGTCGGGCGGCGCCAGCGTCGCGAACGCCGGCTCGAGCCGCGCGAACGCCTCACGCGAGCCGCCGATCATCAGGTTGAAGCCGATCTCCAATCCCCAGATGCCGCCGCTCGTTCCCTGATCGAGCAGCACCAGTCCCTGCCGTGCGAGCCACTCCGCCCGCCGAATCGTGTCCCGATAGAACGAGTTTCCGGTCTCCACGATGACGTCTCCGGCCGTCAAGAGTGGGGCGAGCTCCGTCAGCGTGTTCTCGGTGACCTCGCCAGCCGGCAGCGACACCTAGATGGCGCGCGGAGCCTCGAGTCGCTCGACGAACTCGGCGACGGTGCGCGCGCCCGAAGCCCCTTCTGCGGTCAACTGGTCGATCGGCTCCGGACTCCGGTTCGTCACCACGACCTCGTGGCCGCCACCCATCAGCCGGCGTGCCATGTTGGCGCCCATGCGCCCCAATCCGATCATCCCGCACTGCATGGAATTAGCTCCGTTGTGAATCGTCGTCCGCGCGCCGGCTGGCGCGTCGGAGTTCGTGCGTGTGCTGGCCCTCGATGGCGCACGCGATCTGCTCCGCGGCGTCGTACCAGCGCCGTCCGTCGCGGGCGAGCAGCGCCTCGGCCGCCGCAGGCCCGACCGAGCCCGCGGCGTAGGTGGGAACGTCCGACGGCCGCGCCGCCGCCCACGACGCGATCACCGGGTCCACGACGGCCCACGCCGCCTCCACTTCATCGGCCCGCGCGAAGAACGTCGGGTCGCCGCGCAGAGCGTCGAGCAGCAGGTTCTCGTACGCGGAGGGGGACTCGACGGTGCGGCGCTGGGCGACGCGGCAGTAGTCGAGGGCGATGGTCTGCGTCCCCATCGTCTGCCCAGGCCGCTTCCCCTCGACCTGAAGGATGATCCCGGCATCCGGTGAGACGTCGACGACCAACAAGTTGGGGCGCACCACATCGCCGTCGCCGCCGGCGTGGGCCCATGGGGTGTGCGGCGCCGGTCTGAACTCGACGATGATCTCGGTGGCCCTCCGCGCGAGCCGCTTGCCCGAGCGCAGGTAGAAGGGCACGCCCGCCCAACGCGCGTTGTCGATGTGCAGTTTCAGCGCCGCGTACGTCTCGACCGTGGAATCGGCGGCCACCTTCGGCTCTTCGCGATAGGCAGGCACGCGCTCCCCGGCGATGCTGCCCGCTCCGTACTGCCCGCGGACGGCTTCGTGCTCGACGGCCTCCGGTGCCATCCTGCGGATGGCGCGCAAGACCTTCACCTTCTCGTCGCGCACGGCCCGCGGGTTCCACTCCGCGGGCGGCTCGATGGCGACCAGCGCGCAGAGCTGGAGCAGGTGGTTCTGGATCATGTCGCGCATCGCCCCGGCCGTCTCGTAGAAACCGCCTCGCCCCTCCACGCCCAGCGTTTCGGAGGCCGTGATCTGCACGTGATCGATGGTGTTCCGGTCCCAGAGCGGCTCGAAGATCGCGTTGGCGAACCGCAGCGCGAAGAGGTTCTGCACGATCTCCTTGCCGAGGAAGTGATCGATGCGAAAGACGTCGTCTTCGTCGTAGCCGCGCGTGACCTCGGCGTTCAGCTCGCGAGCCGAGCCGGCGTCGTGACCGAACGGCTTCTCGATCACCAGGCGCGCCCACGCTCCGTCGGCGCCTTGGTACGCGTTCCCGGCGAGCCCGGCCTCGGTGAGGTGCCGCATGATCGGCGCGAACAGCGACGGCGGCGTCGCGAGGTAGAAGAGCCGGCGTGCGCCCGCGCCCGCGTCGAACGCCGCGAGCCTGCGTGCGAGCTCGGCGTACCCCTGGGCGTCCTCGCCGTCGTACTCGGCCGCGATGTAGGAGACCCGTTCTTCGAACTCCGTCCAGGCCGCTTCATCGCCCGCCCCGGGCTCGCGCAGCGCCGCCGTGCGCATGCGCTCGCGGAACGCTTCGTCGTCCATCGGACTCCGGGCGTACCCGATCACGCGGCACTCCGGCGACAGCAGTCCACGCCGCATCAAGCCAAAGATCGCGGGCATCACCATCCGTTTCGTCAGGTCACCAGAGGCGCCGAAGAGCACCAGTGTGCAAGGGCCGACCATGTTCCCTCCCCTCGGCCGTCGCGCGCCACGTCGAACTCCCAGTCCATCCGGAGATCGTCCACCAGGTCCGTCCAGCCGCCGCTCGCGCCGACGTAGCCGCAGGAGAGGCGTGCACGGGGGGTCGTCGCAGCCATCACCAGCCAGACGCCGTCCTTCTCCGCGGCGAGCATCTGGCGCCCGGCAGCATCGACGACGTAGGCGTGATCGCCCCAGCCGGCGCCGCCCATCCGCGGCGAGCACAGCGCGTCGAGATGCAAGCGCGACAGCCACGCATCGTCACCGCTGAGGTGCGTGCGCTGGAGCAGGCACGGCCGACGAGGGTGGGAAACGATCTCTTTCGTGATCGCGTAGCGACCCTCGGGATCCGTCGTCGTGACGCGGTAGCCGAGCGTGTGTTCGGACGTGCGCTCCACGCTTGAGGCGACGAGATCAAGCTTCTCCTCACGGAAGAACGTACGACCGTCGCTGACCAGGTACTGCAGGTCGCGGACTTGCGGCCGATCGATGGTCGGGAAATAGACTTCGGTGCCGATGCCGTTCCATAGCGTGCACCAGAGGCGGCTCGAGGCCGCGTACGCGGTGCCGACACCATCTTTGGCGCCGGGTGTCCATCGCGGGGCCGTTCCCGGCCGCCCGAACGCCGCGCGATCGCCGCGGACGCGTACGGGCGCGTGGCTCTGCATCGGATCCAGTCGGCTTGATTCGCTGTTCACGGCACTTCCCAACCGTTCGGAGGGATGTGTGGGCTGCGTGCACGGACGTTGGCACGCGCGCAAGCAACGGGCTCGGGATGGGTAGCCGGTCGAGGCAGACGACCTTCGGTGGTCGCGACCTGCCGGAGGAACGCGCCATTGGGCTCGGTCGAGCGGCGAAGCACCCGGTCGACGGTCTCGAACGTGTGGGTAGTGTAGGTCGCCCGTCGGATCGCCGGCGCGCACCTGACCATCGCGGGCCGCGGCGACCACGAATCCGAACGTGCGACGCAGCGGGCTGTGGCGCGCGAACGCGTCCGTGTCGGGAAGCGGGCGCGACGCGAACCTGAGCGTCGGCGTCGGCCACGTCACCCAGCTCGACGAGCTGCCATGGCGCCGAGGCGTCAGTTGCGGTCCGCGTCGACTCGGCATCGCGCTAAGGTGCCCATGGACTCCCTCACTCCGTTTTGCAGGACCGTCGCGTCGCGGCGGCAACCCAAGACTCCATCGATAGCCGAGAGAAGGGTTCATGCCACCGGAACACGGGATCGTCATCGTCACTGGATCCAACGGACGCATCGGCGACGCCGTCATGCAGCGGCTCGCCGGCCGCTTCGCGGACGTGGTCGGGTTCGACCGCAAGGCACCGAAGCCACCACCGCCGGGATGCGTGTACATCTCCGTGGAGATCACGTCCGAGGAGAGCATGCGCGAGGGGCTGCGCACGATCCGCGAGCACCACGGAGCGCACGTCGCGTCGGTGATCCACCTCGCCGCCTACTACGACTTCTTCGGCAAGCCGAGCACGAAGTACGAGGAGATCACCGTCCAGGGCACCGCCCGCCTGTTGCGGTACCTGCGCGAACTCGACTTCCAGGTCGAGCAGTTCATCTTCTCCAGTACGATGCTCGTGCACCGGCCGGGCGAGCCCGGAGAGCTCATCACCGAGGACTCGCCGATCGACGCGACGTGGGCGTATCCGGCGTCGAAGGTCCGGACCGAGCAGGTCATCCACGACGAACGAGGCGAGATCCCGGCGGTTCTGATGCGCATCTCCGGCGTGTACGACGACGTCGGCCACTCGATCCCCATCGCGAACCAGATCCAGCGCATCAACGAGCGCGACCTCACGAGCCGGGTGTACTCGGGTTCGACGGCGCACGGCCAGTCCTTCCTGCACATGGACGACCTGGTGGACGCCATCGAGAACGCCGTGGACCGTCGCGCCCAACTTCCGCCGGAGGTCCCGCTCCTCCTCGGCGAGCCTGAGGCGCTCAGCTACGACGAGCTCCAGCACACCATCGCGCGCCTGATCCACGGCAAGAGCTGGGAGACCGTCGCGATCCCCTCGCTGCTGGCTCCGTTCGCGAAGGCGGGTGCATGGGTCCTGGACCACGTCCCCGGCAAGGAGTCGTTCCTCAAGCCGTGGATGATCGACCGTGCGAACGACCACTACGCGCTCGACATCACGCGAGCCCGGACGATGCTCGGATGGGAGCCGAAACGCTCGCTGCGCACCACGCTGCCCAAGATGGTCGCGGCCTTGAAAGCGGACCCGATCGGTTGGTACCGCGAGAACGACCTGAAACCTCCGTCGAACTTGGGGGCGTCGGGCGGAACGTCCATGGCGTCGGCGACCGACGCGCCGGCGGAGGAGCCGCCCGACGCTTCGGGCCCGGTGCGGGTCCGAGAACCTCCGGCGGCGGCGAGCCGGATCGACCCCGAGCACGCGGCGCACGGCGGCCAGGCGCCGTCACCGAACCAGGAATCGGAGGCGCCGGCCGCTGGCGTCGCGAAGCCGTCCCACGGGGCGATGGCGCCAACGCCCGACGACGCGACGATGGCGATGCCGCAGGCTCAGAGCCCGATCTGGCCGCACTTCGCCAACATGATCCTGGGCCTCTGGCTCATCGCGACGCCGTTCGCGCTCGGGTACCGCAGCGTGGAGGTCCTGGCGAGCGACGTCGCGAGCGGCTCGCTCGTCATCCTGTTCGCCGTGCTGACGCTCACCGGCGGGCCGTTCTGGAAGCTATGGGCGCCGTGGGCGAACTCGCTCGTGGGCGTTTGGTTGCTGTTCGCTCCCCTCGTCTTCTGGGCGCCCACGGCCGCCGCCTACGCCAACGACATGCTCGTCGGGGCGCTGGTCATCGTGTTCGCCATCCTGGCGCCGGGGATGCCGATGCCGAAGAGGATGCGCATGGAGCCCGGCCCGGACGTGCCTCCCGGGTGGTCCTACAACCCCTCCAGCTGGCCGCAGCGGGCGCCGATCATCGCGCTCGCGCTCGTCGGCTTGTTCCTCTCCCGGCAGATGACCGCCTATCAACTCGGCTACATCCCATCCCTCCTGGACCCGCTCTTCGGGCTCGGAACCGAGCGCGTGCTGACCTCCGACGTGTCGAAAGCGTTCCCGATCCCGGATGCGGGACTGGGCGCGGTCGCCTACATGATCGAGTTCCTGATGGGCTTCATGGGCGACAAGCGACGGTGGCGGACGATGCCGTGGATGGTGGCTTTCTTCGGCATCCTCGTCGTCCCGCTCGGCGTCGTGAGCGTGACGCTCATCGTCTTGCAGCCGATCGCGGTCGGGTCCTGGTGCACGCCGTGCCTCGCCGCCGGGATCGCCATGCTCATCATGATCCCGCTCACGCTCGACGAGGTCGTGGCCACGGTCCAGTTCTTGGTTCAGGCGCGACGCGAGGGCCAGTCGGTCTGGCGTGTGTTCTGGCTCGGCGGCACGCTGCGCGAAGCGCCCGACGCCGGACCGGTGCGCGCCGACGTCGTGGGCCCCGGAGCGATGGTCTGGGGGATGGGCCTGCCGTACAACCTGATCCTGAGCGCGGGGATCGGCGTGTGGCTCATGTTGACGCCCTGGCTGCTCGGCAGCGCGGACTCGGTCGCCCACAGCGACCACCTGTTCGGTGCGCTGATCGTGGTCGCCGCGATGGTCGCGCTGGCCGACGTCGGCCGCGCCGTGCGCTACCTCAACGTCGTCTTCGGCGCCTGGGTGATCGCAGCGCCGTGGCTGCTGGCCGGAGCCACGCCTGCGTCGACGTGGACGAGCGCGATCGCTGGCGTGCTCGTGATCCTGCTCAGCCTGCGGCGAGGACCGGTGCGTGAGCGCTACGGGATCTCGCAAAGCATCATCCGGTGATCCACGCCGCGGCAGGCCGCGTCGGTCCGCCGAACCCTGCCGCTACCCGTTCAGCCGAGCGATGTCCGGCGCGCCGTGCTCGGCGAGGGCCGGTGCGGGCGGGGTTGGCCTCGAGCACGCGCGCCAAGGTCGCTCGATGCGACCGGACCGCGCGCACGCCGGCCGCCACGGCGGCTCGCTCGTGCCCGAGCTCGAGGGTCGAATCGGCCGCGCGAACGCCCTCGTGTTCGAGGGCGCGCAACACGCCGGCGTGCGCCAGTCTGCGCGCTTCGCCTCGGTCGAACTCGAGTCTCCGGCCATGGTCGCTGTGGTGCTTTCAAGCCAGAGCAGCAGGCCGAGCGACGGGCAACAGGGCCGGTGGCGATCAGGAACGTGATCGCATCGTCCCCAATCGCCTAGAAGGGGTTCCGTCCCAGGCCGCGCCTCACCCCGGTCGCACGAGGAAGGCTTCGGCCCCCAGGCCGATCGCGACCGTCAGGAGGAGCGCCAGCCCCGACACGAACAGCACCGGCCGCAACGGTCGCAGCGTGCGGGCGCCGCGCTGGTACATCGCGACCACGATCCGGAGGTACACGGCCAGCGCGAGCACGCTGTTGAGGATCCCGACCACCGCCAGCCACGCGAACTCGGCATCGATGGCGGCCCCGAACAGCAGCAGCTTGCCGGCGAAGCCGGCGAACGGTGGGATGCCGACGAGGGACAGCAGGAACACCACCATCGCGGCGCCCAACCAGCCGAGCGCGCGCCCCAGCCCGGTGAAGTCCTCCAGCTCGCGCCCGACCTGCATCACCACCGCGAACGCGCCCAGGTTCATCGCTGCGTAGGCCGCCGCGAAGACGACCAGCGAATCCAGCGCGAGCTCGCTGCGGCCCAAGGCGATCACGCCCAGCAGGAAGTAGCCGGATTGGGCGACCGAGGAGTACGCCAGCAACCGCACGACGCTCGTTTGCGTCAGCGCGGCGAGGTTCCCGTACGTCATCGAGACCACGGCGAGCACCGCGAGCGCGGCTCGCCACCCCAGCTCGTCGGGCAGACCGTGCACGACCTGCGCCAACGCGAACAGCGCCCCCACCTTGGGCACCACCGACAGGAAGGCCGCGATCGCGACCGGCGCGCCGTCGTACGCATCGGGCGCCCAGAAGTGGAACGGCGCCAGCGCCGCCTTGTAACCGAGGCCCACCACGACGCCGACGAGCCCGGCGACGCCGGCGACGCGCATCGTCTCCAACGCGGCCAGGTCGGAAAGGAGGGTGGAACCGGCCGCCGCGAACCAGTAGCTCAGACCGAAGGCCATCAGCGCGCTGGCCACGGAGCCGAACACGAAGTACTTCATGCCCGCTTCGGTCGAGCGGTCGTCCTGCTCGAACGCGACCAGCGCGAACGATCCGAGGCTGGCGAGGAGCACGCCGAGCACCACGAGCATCACGTCGCCGACCCCGGCGAGCACAACCGACCCGAGGGTCGTGAAGGCGAGCAGGCTGTAGGCGGTCCCCTCGCGCGCCTTGCCCCGGATCTCCGAGCGGAGCAGCACCAGGACCAACGCGGCCGCCGGGAACAGGATGAGCTTGGACCACGCCGCCAGCGCGTCCACCCGGTACGTGCCCATGAAGACGGTGGTCTCGGTCCCGACGAGCGGCACGGTGAGGACGGTTCCCGCCAGCAGTCCCACGCCGGCAAGCCACAGCGACCACGTGGGCCGCCTGAGCATCTCGGCGATCAGCGCGAGCGCCGAGGCGACCAAGAGCGTCAGCTCGGGCACCATCAGCGCGAGGTCGTGCGCCATGCGCAGCTCGCCCGCTACGTCGGTCATGAACGGAGCCCCGTCATCGAGAACGGCTAGCTGGCCCTGGCGATGACGTCGAGCACCAGCCGGGGGGCGACGCCGAGCAAGATCGTGAGCAGCAGGAGCGGCACCACGGCCCATGCCTCGCGCAGCCCCAGGTCGGGCATCACGACGTGCCGTTCCGTGGGTTCACCGAGGAACGAGGCCTGGATGGCTCGGAGGTAGAGCCCCGCCGTGATCACGATGCCCAGGACCGCGAAGGCGGCCGCGAGCGGGTAGACGCCGAAGGCTCCGAGGAAGACCTGGAACTCCGCCGGGAAGTGCGCCAGGCCCGGGAGCCCCAAGGATGCGAACGCCGCGAGCACGAAGCTCCACCCGAGCAGCGGAACCACACCGAGCAGCCCACCGAGCTCGCCCATCTCGCGCGTCCCCGTTCGATCTTGAACCATCCCGACGAGGAGGAACAGCGCTCCCGTGACGAGGCCGTGGGCCACCATCTGCAGCACCGCGCCGTCTAGCGCCAGGGCGCGCGTGCCGGCGTCCGTGGCGACCGCCGCGGCCGCCACGCCGAGCACCACGTACCCCATGTGGTTCACGCTCGTGTAGGCCACCATGCGCTTCAGGTCGGTCTGCGCGAGCGCCGCCAAGGCGCCGTACAGCGCCGAGACCACCGCGACGACGATGACCAGCGGCGCCGCTGCGCGGAACGCGTCGGGCGTCATCTGCAGCGCGAAGCGGACCAGACCGTAGGTACCGAGCTTCAGCAGCACGCCCGCGAGCACCACGCTCCCGGCGGTGGGCGCCTCGACGTGCGCCGCCGGCAGCCAGGTGTGGAACGGGACCACCGGGGTCTTGATGGCGAAGGCGACGAGCAGCGCCACGAGCGTGAGCATGGCCGCCAGGCCGGTGAGCGGCGGCGCGTCGATCATCACGCGCATGTCGAAGGTGCGCGGCTCGCTGCCGAGGTAGAGGGCCAGGATCGCCAGCAGCAGGGGGAGGCTGCCGAGCAGCGTGTAGAGGAAGAAGGTCAGGGCCGCCCGCTGCCGCTCCGCGTACCCCCAGCCGGCGATGATGAAGTACATCCCCACCAGCGTCACCTCCCAGAACAGGTAGAAGAGCACCATGTCGAGGGCGGCGAACACGCCGATGGAAGCGGTCTCCAGCAGCAGCAACAGGCTCACGTAGGACCGGGCGCGCTCGTCGATCTTCGCGGAGAACACGAACGATGCGAGGAACAAGACGGCGGTGAGGACGATCAGCGGCAGGCTGATCCCGTCCACGCCGACCCGGTACGCCGCCCCCAGCGAAGGGATCCAGGCGACCTCCTCGATCTGCGAGAACCCGGTGCCGACGCCACGCCACCACATCGCAAGCGCGCCGAGGAGCGTGAGCGCCGACGTCGTGATGCCGACGCGATGCGCGAAGCGGGCACCGGATCGTGGCAGAGCGAGCAACACGATCGCGCCCACGAGGGGCAGGAAGATGGTCACCGAGACGAGGGGGATGGCGGTCTCCTTTCTGGACGGAAGGACGTACGCTAACCCGGGGCGAAGCCGACGAACGACAGCAGCGCGAGGAGCGCGGCGGTGCCGCCCACCGCCCACACCAGTTCCTGGTGCACCAAGCCGCTCTGCACGGTGCGCGACGCCCGCCCCCAGGCCAGCGTCCGCCGGACCAGAGCGGCGATCATGGCGTCGATGCCGTGCTCGTCACCGGACCTGGCGACGCGGGCCATCGCGAGCACCGCCGCAGCGGTCGCCTCCACGAGCTGGTGGAGCACCCGATCGGCGGTCGACACCCGCCGGGCGACCGCGAGCACGTTCGCTGCGCCCGCCACGACCGCACGGTGGAGGACGCCGTCGAGCGCGTCGATCGCCTGCGCCAAGGCGAACGCGGGCTGGGTCGTGAAGGTCGCCAGGCCGGCGCCGACCTGGAACCCGGATTCGGCCCATGGGCGCAACCGGCCGAGCAGCGTGTCGGCAGACCACAGCCACCCGGCGGCGAGCCCCACGGAGGCGACGACGACGCCGAGGACGGTCGCCGTGGCGAGCTCCGGAAGGTGGCCGAGGATCGACTCGATCGGCGCGACGAACGCGCCCAGCGCGGCAGCGGCGGCAGCCAGGCCGCCGAGGCCCACGCCCATCCAGACGCTCGCGGCGCGCCGACCTCCGCGACCGCCGCGCTCCCGAACGGCGGCGCGCTTCGTGGCGCCCTCGTCCCCCGTCCACACCAATCGCAGCGCCCGCGCCACGTAGACGGCGGTGAGCAGGCTCCCGATCAACGCCAGCGGAGCGAGGAGCCAGGCCGCTGGGGACCCGAACGCCGCAGCCAACACCGTGTCCTTGGACCAGAATCCGCCCAGCGGGGGGACGCCGGCGAGCGCGAGACCGGCCACGGCGACGGCTGCGAACGCCCACCGCGCCTCCTTGCCGGCGCCCCGCAGGCGCCGGAACTCGGTCGACCGGCGTTCGTGCTGGAACACGCCGGCGCCCAGGAACAAGGCGCTCTTCATGGCCGCATGGACGACGAGGTGGAAGGCGCCCGCCGCCAGCGAACCGGCGCCCAAGCCGACCAGCATCAGGCCGAGTTGGCTCGAGGTCGAGGCGGCCAGGAGGCGCTTCAGGTCGCGCTGCGCGATGGCGGTGAGGCCGGCGACCACGGCGGTGGCGCCGCCGAGCACGCCGACCACCAGCAGGACGCCCGGAGGCAGCAGCGGGAACGCCCGCACCACCAGGATCACGCCGGCGGCGACCAGCGTCGCGGAGTGAAGCAGCGCCGAGACCGGCGTGGGGCCGACCATCGCCGCCGCCAACCATCCCTGGAACGGGACCTGGGCCGCCTTCCCGGCGGCCGCTACCAAGAGCAGCTGGCCCGCCAGGGTGCCAACCGCCCCGCCCGAGGCGACCGTCGCCCCGATGGCGGTGGTCCCCGTCTCGTGGAACAGCACGAACACCCCCAGGTACAGGCCCACGTCGGCCGCCCGAGTCGTGAGGAACGCCCGCCCGGCGGCCGAACCGACCTCGTCGCGCGCGAACCCGTGACCGATGAGCAGGTACGAGGCGAGCGCGATCAGCTCCCACGAACCGAGGAACAGCAACCAGTCGCCCGCCATCACCAGCGACTGCATCGCGGCCAGGAACAGCGACATCAGGGCGTAGAAGCGCACCGTGCCGCGGTCGCCCGCCATGTACCCGACGGCGTAGACGAGCACCAGCAAGCCCACGCTCGCGACCGTCGCGGACAGCAGCGCCGCGAGGGGATCGACGTCCATCCGCAGGCGCACGGCCGGCAACCACTCGACGGAAGCGCTGAAGGACGCCCCCGCCGCAGTGGCGCGCAGCGTCGCCCAAGCCGCGGCGGCCGACGCGAAGGCGCCGAGGAGCGCCAGCCACGGCGCGGCTCGGCGCAGCGACGCGATCGACAGCGCGGCCGCGAGCGGCGCGAGCACGGCGACGAGGGCGACGCTCACCCGCGCAGCTCCACGGCCTCTTCCATCTCGACCGAGCCCCGGGACCGGAAGCGAGCGGTCGCCACCCCGAACCCGACCGCCATCTCCAGCGCCATCACGGTCATCAGCACCAGCACGAACATCTGGCCCGAGTAGGCCTCGGGGTGGAGGTAGCGCCAGAACGCCACCACGTTCAGCATCGCCCCGGCGAGCATCAGCTCGACCCCCATCATGATCATCACCAGGTTCGTCTGGCTCAGAGCGCCGTACAGTCCGATCGCGAACAGCACCGCTGCCACGATCAGGCTGACCACCAGAACACTCACGCCGGCCGCCGGATCGCCAGCGCGGTCGTCGCGATCATCGCCACCAGGATCGTCACGCCGGCGGTCTCGAACACCAGCATCGAGCGCTCCATGATCTCCAGGCCGAGCTCCCGGGTCTGCCCCGCCGGCGCCGCGACCGCCTCCGTGGCGAGCGGCCAGCCGCCGAAGAGGGCGGCCCCCACCGCGAGCAGCCCGGCGACGACCGCGACGGCGATGGACAGCCGCTTCTGGTGGGTCATCTCCATCGCCGCGAGCCCGCCGGGGTTCATCATGTACATGATCATGAACAGCGCCATGACCACCATCTCGGAGGCCATCATCATGATCTGCAGCACCCCCAGGAACTCCGCTTGGAGGGCGAGGAACATGGCCCCGACGGCCGTCATCGAGAACAGCAGCGCCAGCGCCGAACGCATCATCGACGCGGTGGTGAACACCTTGTACGCGAACCAGATGGCCACGGCCCCGAACAGGACGACGAACAGCACCTGGATCACGCCGGGCCCACCAGCAGCACCACGCCCACCCAGAGGATGTTCACGAGGGCCAGCGGGATGCCGAGCTTCCAACCCCACTCCAGCGCCCAGTCGGTCCGCAGGCGCGGAAGGTACCGGCCGACGCTCAGCATGACGAGCACGACCGCGAGCGTCTTGAGGAGGCTCCAGACGGCGGGCGGAAGCCAAGGGCCCAACCAGCCGCCCAGGAAGAGCACCGTCACCGAAAGCGCTAGGGTCAACACCAGCACCAGGCGTCCCAGGCGCACGACGACGAGCCGCACCCCCGTGTACTCGCCGAACACGCCGCCCGCCAGCTCCGCTGCGGCGACGGGCTGGTCGAAGGGCGGCAAGAAGCAGACCGCCATCGCCGCGACCAGGAACAGGACGAAGCCGAGCGGCTGGGCCAGGACGTTCCACAGCGGTGCCTGCGACTCGACCACGGCGATCGTCGCGAGCGACTCCGCCCGCATCGCGACGGCCGTGACCGGCATCACGATCAGCATCGCGTAGCCGATGAACTGCCCCACGAAGCGGAAGCCTCCGACCATGGCGTACGCCCCATCGGGACCCCACCCGGCCATCAGCAGCGCCACCGCCACGTACACCAGCGCCGCGTTCAGCCACAGCGCGCCGGTCGCCAGCTCGACCGGCAGCAAGCCGGGCGCCAGCGGCAGGGCCACCAGCGCCAACACCGCAGCGACGAGCAGCAGCGTCGGGCCCGCCTCGAAGAGGTTCCGGTCGTGCCGGCGCGGGGTCAGCGACTCGCGCGCCAGCAGCGCCAGCCCGTGCAGCAGCGGCGCGGTCGGACGCAGGCGCCCGCTCGTGCTCCACTCCTCGACCACCGCGACCACGTAGGCGCCCACGAAGACCAGCAGCAGGTACGCGACCAGGGTCACTGGACCACCTCCCACGGGGAGAGGTCCAGCGAGGAGATCGCGACCAGGGCGTCGGCCAGCTCCTGCCCGACGGCGAGCTTCTCGACCAACGGGAGGACGGCGGTGGAGGGGGTCTCGAGCACTGCCTCGGCCGCCCCGTCGCCGTTCGTGCGCAGCTGCAGGGCCGCGACGCCCCTCGGCGTCTCGATCCTCGCGGCGCGAGCCGGAGGGTCCACGACCGCGCCGGACCCGGGCTCCACCGGACGCTCCGAACGGCGTTCGACCTCGGGTCGCGCCGCGCCCATGGCGCCCGCGGCGCCGTGGGCGCGGTAGGCGGCGAGCGCGAGCGTGACGCTGCGACGGATCTCGTCGAGCCGGACCGACAAGCGGGCGAGCGCGTCGCCCTCGGGCCGGACGACGGGTTCGAAACCGAGCGACCGGTACCGGGGCTCGTCCAGGCGCGCGTCGCGCACGAGGCCCGCTGCGCGCGCGACCGGGCCGCCGACGCCCTCGAGCTCGTCCGCGTCCAGGACGCCGACCCCGGTCAGCCTCCGCGCGAGGAGCGGGGTGCGCGGCACCCGCTGCAGCACGGCCAAGAGTTTGGGTTCCAGCGCGGCGAGGCGGTCGAGGTCGCAGCCGGTGCGAAGCCTCCGTTGCCATGCCGCGGCGTGCCGTTCGAGCCATGCGTAGCCGAGGAGGTGGCCGAAGTCCGCCAGCCAGTTCAGGTGGCTCGCCGCTCGCTCGAGCTCGAGCGCCGCGACGTGCCCCAGGTCGAGCGGGGGACCGCCCGCTGCGGCCTCCACCAGGCGACGGTACGCAGCCGGCGCGAACGGATGGCGACGTGACCACCGTTCCGCGAGGTCGCCCGAGCCGGTCGAGAGGTCCGATTTTCGGGAGCCGACCGGGGACGCGACCTCGACCTGTGCGACCGTGTCGCCGTCGAGCCACAGGGTGAGGGCGAGCCCGGAGGGGAGACCTGGGAAGAACGGTCCGAACGGCGTCTGCACCCGCTCCATCGGCAGGCCGTCGGCCCCCTTGGGAAGGTGCTGGGTGAGCCGCACCATGGACATGAAGCCCATGTCCGCGCCGCCGCCCATCGCGCCGTGGTGCATCGCGCCATCGTTCGCCGTGCCGTCGTTCGAGGGCCGCTCCGCCGCGGGCGGCTCCGCAGGCTTCTTCTTCTTGCGCCTCGTCCGGCGCTTCGGGAGCAGCGCAGCGGCTTCGAACGGCTCGGTCTCCTGCGACCACGACCCCGTACGCAGGAGCCGCCGAACGCGCTCGATCGCGCCCTCCAAGCCCGCCTGGCCCATCGCTGCGGACGCGTCCGGACCCGGTAGCGGCCCGATGCCGTCGCCGCCAAGGGCGACGATCGCGCGCGGCCGCGCCATCTGGGCGTACACGACGGTAGCCGCGTCCCACAGCGATTCGGGAAGCTCGCCGACGATCAGCAGCACCGCGGCGTGGCGCGGCGTGGCGACCGGCCGCAGTCCCGCCGACTCGACATCGAGCCCGCGGGCCCGAGCGACGTCCATGCCGGGCAGGACGAACGCGTCGAGCTGCGGCGGCACGACGAGCGCCAACGAGCGTAAGAGCCCGCGTGGTGCGGCGTTCCTCGCCCCGACGACGGCCGCACGAATCACTGGCGCCTCAACGCCGCCTGGCTCCACCCGTACACGAGGCCCAGGAACAGGATCGCGAGGAACACGCCCATGTCCAGCAACGCGACCATCCCCACCTCGCGGTACACGACCGCCCACGGGTACATGTAGGCCATCTCCATGTCGAACGCCAGGAACAGCAGGGCGAAGCCGTAGTAGCGGACGTGGTAACGGACCCACACCGGTGAACGCGACAGCGTACCGGCCGTGAACGGAACGTCCTTGGCGGGCTCCGCTACCGTCCGCCCGAACGACCGGGCGATGAGGTAGAGCATGGCGACGAAGCCCACGGTGGCGACCGCCATGCCGAAGAGGAGGGCGTACTGCTGCAGCGGGCTCACGACGCAGGCATCCGTCCGTAGCGCCACGTCGGTCCGGACGGAGGGCGCGAAGCCGCCCCCGCCCGCACCGCGCGACCTACTGCGCCTTCACGTACGCGCCGGGGTTCTGTTCGAACGCCTGTTTGCACCCCGGCGAGCAGAAGAAGTACTCCTCGCCCTCGTACTCGCTGACGAGTCCCTGGGCATCGGCCTCGTCCTCGTCGACTTCCATCCCACAAACGAGATCTTTCGCCATCTGGAACCTCCACTGCAAACGAATCGATCGCATAGGGAGCCGCACACGGACGGCCGTTCGGTGCGGGGCGTTCATCGTACGCCACGGGTCGTGCCGTGCAGTGACGCATCGTGGGGTGGGTCACGCCCGTGTTCGCACTTCGTCAGCGAGCGTCGCCCGCCTCAGGTCGCGCAGCGCAGGCGTACACGCCGCGAGCGTGACCGCGACGAGGCCCACCAGCGCAGCGGCCAGGGGCCCGGCGCGCAGCGCTACGCCGCCCGGCAAGAAGGCTCCGAAGTCGTTCAGCGCGATCCGGGCCACGGCCAACGCGATCGGGGCGCCGAGCGGGACGGCGAGGAGCGAGACCGCCAGTGCTTCGAGCCGGAAGAGGCGGGCGACCTGGGCGTGCTGGAAGCCGAGGGCGCGCAGCGTCGCGAGTTCTGGGCGCCGCTCGAGTGCGGTGATCGTCACCGTGTTGAACACGAGCGCGAACCCGAGGACGATGGCGAGCACTTCGATGAGGCCGATGAACGCTCGGGTGAGGCCGAAGATGCGCGCCAGGTCGGCGTTCTCGGATGCCCGGTCGTCCACTCGGGCGACGTCGCCACGGTTCCTCAGGACGTCAGCAACGCCCGACGCCGCTTCGGGTGCGAACGAGACGAGCGCGGCCGTGACCGGCGGCGGCGCCGTGGGTAGGTCGAACCCCAGGAGCGTGCGGATGACCTCGCCGACGACCGCGGGAGGCGTGAGCAGGCGTTGCGCGTCCTCGATCGACACGACGATGGGGCGCCCGAGCGGATAGTCCACGCGCCCATCGATCGTCAGGTCGATGGAGGCGAGGGGGCCACGGATGAAGACGTCGCCGTCAGCCTCGGGGAGGCCCGTCGCCAGTAGAGCTCGTCCAGGCGGGGGCGCGGGCAGGTCGAACAGCGACGTGCCCGCTGCGAGACCGACGACGTAGGTGCGTCGCTCGGTCGCTCCGAGGGTCGCGACCACGGGCAGTTCGACGAGCGGCTCCACGCGAGCGACGCCAGGCACGGACCGGAGCTCGTCGACCCAGGCCATCGACCCGAGCGTTCGGGGTGTCACGCGGACGTCGTACGCGCGCACCGCTCGGACCCGGGCCTCGACGGCCGTCATCTCGGCGAGCAGGAGCGCCGGAGCGAGCGCCAGGACGAGGGCGAAGACGATCCCGAGAACGGTCAGCGCGGTGCGCCCGGGTCTGCGCCGCAGGTTCCGGACCACCATCGCGACGGTCGAGGGCAGGCGGCTCGGCGCGCTCGAGCGGGGTCCGCCCCGCGGTACGGGCGGAGCGGCCGGTCGCATCGCCACGACCGGGGCCAGCTGGGCGGCCCGGAGCGACGGCACCAACCCAGCAGCGAAGCCCGCGGCCAGGCTCGCCGCGACGCCGAGGAGGGCGACGTCCCAGCGCCACAGCTCCGCGCCGATGGGCGTGCCGAGGTCGGCCGCGAAGATCCGGCGGACGAACCGCGCCAGTGGCAGCCCGAGCGGGGCGCCAGCGCCGGCGCCCACGGCGGCGAGCGCGAGCGGGTAGACGAGGTAGTGCACCGCGAGGCGCGTTTTCCCGACGCCGAACGCACGCAACAGGCCGATGATCCCCCGCTCGCGGTGCACGACGCGCGACACGAGGATGAGGCCACCGAGCGACCCGCCAACGAGGAACAGCAGGGGAAACACGAGGGCCGCACCGCTCAAGGTGTCGAGGTGCGAGCGGACGTTGCGCACGCTCGCCAACTCGCCTCCGCGAACGACGTCGACGCGGTAGCGGCGCAGGAGGGCGCGGACCGCCTCCTCGACCGCGTCGGCATCCGCGCCGGCGGCGAGTTCGATGGCGATCTCGGTCACGCCGGCCTGCCGACCCAGGAGGCGCTCCGCCGTGGCGGGCGGCACGTACGCCACCAGGTACGTCGCCGGCATCGCCATGAAGCCGCGCTCGGGGATCATCGATAGGTGTTCGGGCTGACGCGCGGTTCCGACCACGTCGAGTTCGGTCACGGCGTCGCGCGGTGCGCGAAGGCGCAGCGTCGCCCCTGGAGCCAGCCCGTGCGGCGACGACGCGGTCTCGGCGATCAGCGCCTCGTCCGCTCCCGGTCGGTAGCTGCGGCCTTGCGCG
>JARGGE010000139.1 GCA_029210865.1 Trueperaceae bacterium | reverse complement strand
ACCTCGGCGTCGGGGGCGAGCTCGAAGCGGCGAGCGACCAGGTCCCACACGCGGCGCATGGAGGCGGGGCTCAGGTGGGTGGGGGTGCCGCCACCCCAGTGCAGCTGGACCAAGCGACGGCGCTGCCCGAGGCGCTCGGCCACCAGCCCCACCTCGAGGTCGAGCAGATCGACGTACTCGTCGGCGAGCACGGTGTCCTTGGTGATGATGACGTTGCAGCCGCAGAAGCTGCAGCGCTCGCTACAGAACGGGACGTGGACGTAGGCGGCGAGCGGCGCCTCCGGGCGCCGCGCGGCCTCCTCGAGCTTCGCGAGGTACCGCGCGGGCCCGAAGCCCTCGTGGAACTCCACGGCGGTCGGGTAGGACGTGTACCGCGGCCCGGGCCGGTCGTAGCGGGCGAGCAGGTCGGCGGTCACGCGGGCGCGGCCGGCGTCGGGGACGGAGGTGCGCGAAGGATTCATCGGGCTCGATGGTACGGGCTGGGTGGCTCGATGGCGGGCTACATACGTCCCTGGGACGACAACGCGCCCGGGGTTCGCGCCCGCCGAGGGCCGCGTCAGCTCGAGAGGTCGACGACCTCCAAGACCACGTCCACGTCACCGAGGCGCACGACGAACGACCCACCCGCTGGCTGGCCGACGGCCGCGGCCGCCACCGGCGCGGTGAAGGCGACGCTGCCGGTGGCCGGGTCGGCTTCGTCCACGCCGACGACGCGGAAGCTCAGGGTGCGGCCGTCGGCACGCCGCAGCGTCACCCGGGCGCCGACGTCGACCGTCGTTGGCGGGTCGGGCAGCTCGACCACGCGCGCGCTGCCGATGCGGGCGCGCAGCGCGTCGAGGCGCCCGGCCGCCAGCGCGGCGGCGCGCACGTCGCCGGCGGCGCGGGCGCGCTCCAGCTCGGCCACGAGCTCGCCGCGCTCGCGCTCGAGCGCCGCCAGACCGGCGGGCGTGACGAGGTTGGGGACGCCGTCGGGCAGCGCCGCCCGCGCCGGCACGACCACCGGCTCGGCGTCGGCGTCTTCCTTGACGAACGCACGGCTCATAGCGACCCCCTTCGCCCCAGGGTAGCCGAGGGTGGCCGGGCGCCGCGTTCGGCACCCCGCCCCGTCGCCGGCCGCGGCCGCGATGGGGCTCGGCAGCATCGTCGGGACCGGCGTCTTCGTCTCGATCACGGTGGCCGCCGGCGTGACCGGTCCGGCCGTGGTGCTCGCCATCGCGATCGGCGCGGTGGTGGCGACCTTCAACGGGCTCTCGAGCGCGCAGCTCGCCGCCAACCACCCCGTCTCGGGCGGCACGTACGGGTACGGCTACCGCTACCTGACGCCGGCACTCGGCTTCCTCGCCGGCTGGACCTTCCTGCTCGCCAAGAGCGCGTCGGCGGCCACCGCCGCCCTGGGGTTCGCCGGTTACGTGCTCGCCACGCTCGGCGCGGCGGCCCCGGGGGCGACGGTGCCGCTGGCCCTGCTCGTCGTGGCGGCGCTCACCGGCGTGGTCCTCGCCGGGCTGCGCCAGTCGCACTGGACGAACGTGGCCATCGTGTCGGTGACCCTCGCCAGCCTGGGCTTCTTCGTCCTGGCCGGCCTCCCGACACTCGTCGCCGACGGCGCGGCGCGCTTCGCGCCCTTCCTCGACCCCGAACCCGGGCGCGGCTCGCTCGCGGCGCTGCTGTCGGCGTCGGCGCTCATGTTCGTCGCCTTCACCGGCTACGGCCGCATCGCCACCCTGGGCGAGGAGGTGCGCGACCCGCGGCGCACGATCCCGCGCGCGATCGTCCTCGCACTGGTGGCGGTGGGCGTGCTCTACGCGGCGGTCGCGGTGGTGGCGGTGGGCGGTGTCGGGGGTGCTGCTGAACCTGATCCTGGGCCTCTCGCGGGTGCTGCTGGCGATGGGGCGCGAGCGCGACGTGCCGGCCCTCTTCGCGCGCCTCGACCCCAGCGGCCGCACCCCCATCGCGGCCGTGGTCGCGGTGGGGGTCGGCATCGCCGCGCTCGCCCTGCTCGGCGACGTCCGCAGCACCTGGTCGTTCAGCGCCTTCGCCGTCCTCGTCTACTACGCGATCACGAACGCGGCCGCGCTGCGCCTGTCCGACGCGGAGCGCTTCTACCCACGCTGGGTCTCGTGGGCGGGCTTGGCGAGCTGCGCGACGCTCGCCTGGTTCGTCGACCCCGCGGTGTGGGCGACGGGGCTCGGCCTGCTCGCGCTGGGGCTCGTCTGGCACACGCTTGCGCGGCGCCGGCGCGAGCGGCGCGGCTGACCCGGCGGGCGCGGCGATCGACTCCCCCCTCGGCGGGTCGCCCGCCGGCGCGTGGTCAGTCGCGGTCGACGAGCAGCGGCAGCGGGTCGAGCGGCTCCCAGGCGCAGGGGTTCTCGTCGGTGCCGGCGTAGACGCCGAAGTGCAGGTGGGTGGGGGTGCCGGCCGCGTTGCCGGAGTTGCCGACGAAGCCGATCACGCTGCTCGCGTCGACCCGCTGCCCCTCGCGCAGGTCGTCGGGCACCGCGTCGAGGTGGGTGTAGAAGTGGCGGTGACCGCCGCCCGCCACCACCGTCACCGACAGGGCCCCCAGGCTCAGGTCGTCGATGCGGTACACGAGCCCGGGCGCCGCGGCGCGCACCGGCGTGCCGCGCGGGGCGAACAGGTCCTGACCATCGTGACCCCGCCCGCCGCCGCGCGGCGCGCCGAAGGTGTCGGCCACCTGCGCCACCCGCAGCCCCTCGACCGGCATCCGCAGCACCGCGTCGGGTTCCTCGCCGACGCGGGCGAGGAAGGCCGGCAGCACCGTGCGGTAGCGCGCGCGCATCGCGAAGCGCGCCTCCTCGGCCGCGTTCCTCGCGACCGGGACGTCGCCCGCCTCGCAGACGTGGGCCTCGAGGTGCGGGCGCAGCACGGGGGCGTCGGGCTCCGGGAGCGTCTGCGCCCAGGAGGACGCGCCGAGCAGCAGGACGAGGAGGGCGAGCGGCAGGCGCGGCATGCCGAAGCCTAGCCAGCCCTGCCGCGGGCGTCCGTCGCCGTCACCACGGACGCGGACCGGGCCGCGACGGTCATGGCGGGGCATGACGGTCATGCTGAAGCATGACCTCCGACCTCGACACCCTGATCGTCGGCGCCGGCATCGCCGGCCTCACCGCCGCCGCCGAGCTCCGCGCCCAGGGCCAGCGCGTGCTCGTCGTCGAGAAGAGCCACGGGCTGGGCGGGCGCGCCGCCACCCGCCGCCGCGACGGCCTGCGCATCGACCACGGGGCGCAGTACGTCACCGTTCGCGACCCGCGCCTGCAGGCGCGCGTCGACGGCTGGCTGACGAATGGCGACGTGGCGGTCTGGAGCCACGGGGTACCGAGCTGGGACGCGGCGGGCGGCTGGCGCGCCCCCGCCGCCGACGCCCACCCGCGCTACGTCGCGCCCGAAGGCATGAGCGCGCTCGCGAAGCTGCTGGGCGCGGGCGTGCCTGTCGAGCGCGAGGCGCGCGCGACCGCGGTGCGCGCCGACGGTGACGGCTGGTCCGTCGGCCTCGCGGACGGCAGCGGGCGGCGGTCGCGGTCGCTGATCCTCACGCCGCCCGTCCCCCAGACGCTCGAGTTGCTGGCCGGGGTCGCGCTGGCCGAGGACGACCGAGCGGCGCTCGCCAGCGTGCGTTACGCGCCATCCTTCGCGGTGATGGCGGGCTACCCGGACGTCACGCTCCCCGACTGGCCGGCCATCCAGCTCCGCGAGCATCCGGTGCTCTCGTGGATCGCCAACGACGCCGGCAAGCGCCGCCGCGACCCGGCCGCGCCGGCCAGCGCGGTGCTCGTGCTGCACGCGACGGCGGTCTACGCGCGGGCGCGCTTCGACGACCCGCTCGACGCCGTGGGCGACGCGATGCTCGCGGCCGCGGCCGAGGTGGTCCCATGGGCGGGGGCGCCGGCGTGGCGCGACGTCCACCGCTGGCGCTACGCGCTCGCCGAGACCCCCCTCCCCGAACCCGTGCGGGTGCTCGCGCCCGGCCTGGTCGCCGCGGGCGACGGCTTCGGCGGCGCGCGCGTCGAGGGGGCCTTCGTTTCGGGGTTGGCGGCCGCCGAGGCGGTGAGCGACCCGTTGGGCTGACGGGGCGACCGCGGCGACGCTCGGCAGCGGGCGCCGACGCCGGGCGGCGGCCGCGGCGACGCTCCACCTTGGGCGCTGACGCCGGAGGGCGGGCGCCTGGCATCGGCCCATCGAACTTCATGCAGACCCACGCATGACGATTGACGGGAACCGTCGGCCGTCTTACACTGTGCACCCATATCGTGATGCGAGACGCCGAGACCCCCCCGATCGCCGCGAGCGCCGACAAGGTGCCGTACGTCATCGCCTCCGCGCTGCGGACGCTCGACGTGCTGCGCGCCTTCGCGCGCCCGCCACACCGGCTGGGGCTCGCGGAGGTGACCGTGCGCCTCGGCCTCGAGCGCAACCAGGCCTACCGCTCCCTCAAGACGCTCGAGGCGGCCGGCTTCCTGGTCGCCACCGACGACGCCCGCTTCGAGCTCGGGCCCGCCGCCGCTGGCCTCGGCACCGCCGCGATGCGCTTCCACGCGACGTCGGTGATCGACGTCGCCGGACCCCTCCTCGACCACCTCAGCACCGAGACCCGCGAGACCGTCCACCTGTTCGTGCTCCGCGGCGACCGCGCGGTGTGCGTCGACCGCCGCGAGAGCCCACAGAGCGTCCGGCTGGTGTCGATCCTAGGCCGCTCGCTGCCGCTGCACGCGGGCGCCGTCCCCAAGGCGATGCTCGCCTGGCTGCCCGACGGCCAGCAGCGCGCGCTGCTCGAGCAACTCGACGAGCTCCCGGTGTTCACCGAACGCACGTACCGCGACGCCGACGCGCTGACCACCGAGCTCGCGGCGATCCGCGAGCGCGGGCACTCGTACTCCGACGAGGACTTCGATGCCTCGGCGCGCGGCGTCGGTGCGCCGATCTTCGACGCCTCCGGAGCGGTGGTGGCCGGCGTCAGCGTCGGCGGCCCCTCGTACCGCATCGACGACGCCACCCTCGAGCGCTTCGCCGCGCTCGTCCGCGGCGCCGCCCACGACATCTCGCGCCGTCTGGCGCAGCACGCCGTCGACCCGATCCCCGCCCTCGTCGCACGTTCCTGAAGGAGGAACCCGCATGCCCATCCGTCGCCTCACCGCTCGACTCGTCCTGGCCGTCGCCCTCGCCGTGGCCGGCCTCAGCACGGCCCTCGCCCAAGAGGGCGACCCGAACGCCGTCCTCGACCTGGCGACGAACGCCGACCCCACGCTCAACCCGTGGACGCCCGGTGCCGTCATCGAGTCGAACCTGATCAACACGATCCTCTTCGAGCAGCTCACCCGCTACTCCCCCGAGGACCTGAGCCCGATCTCCGCGCTCGCCACCTCGTGGACCCCCGAAGAGGGCGGCCTGGCGTGGGTCTTCGAGCTGCGCCAGGGCGTGCAATGGTCGGACGGCGACCCCTTCGACGCCGCCGACGTGGCCTTCACCTTCAACGACGTCGTACTGAACCCCGACCTGGGCGCGCAGAGCGCCTCGCAGTTCAACGTGATCGAGACCGTCGAGGTCATCGACGACCACACCGTGCGCTTCGTCCTCAAGCGCCCCTTCTCCGCGCTGCCGTACTACCTGGCGTCCTTCGCCGGCATCCTGCCCGAGCACGCGCTCGGGGACGCCGAGAACCCGCTGACGGTCGCCGAGTTCAACAAGGCCACGCCGGTCACCACCGGCCCTTTCAAGGTCGCCGAGTTCGTCCCCGGCTCGTACGTGCGCCTCGAGGCCAACCCGCTGTACTGGGGCGGCGCGCCCAAGCTCGCCGGCATGATCTTCCGGATCATCCCCGACGCCAACACCCAGGTCGCGCAGGCGCTCGCCGGCCAGCTCGACGTGGTCACCCGCCTGAGCCCGAACGTCATCGCCGAGATCGAGCGCAGCGGCCGCCTCGAGGTGCTGCGCCAGTCGCAGAACCTGTTCTTCTTCGTCGCCCCCAACCACGACGACCCGCGCTTCGACGACGTCCGCGTCAAGCAGGCGCTGCTCATGGCCATCGACCGGCAGGCGATGATCGACGCGATCCTCAGCGGTTTCGGCCGCGTGGCCAGCGGCCCGGTCGCCCCCATGCTCGGCGCGCTCTTCTCCGACGGCGTCCGCCGGTACCCGTACGACCCCGAGGCCGCCGGCGCGCTGCTCGACGAGGCCGGCTGGACCGTCGGCGCCGACGGCATCCGCGCGAAGGACGGCGAGCGACTCTCCTTCGACATGCCCACCGGCCAGTTCGGCGACCTGGTGCCCGCCTCGCTGCTCGTGCAGCAGTACTGGGCCGACATCGGCGTCGAGGCCGACGTGCGCGTCCTGGAGTGGAACGCCTACATCCAGGAGGTCGTGCTCGCCCGCTCGTACGAGACCACCCTCGCCTGGTGGAGCATGCCCCCCACCGCCGACGTCGCGCCGTACTTCTCGTGCTCGGCGGCCCAGAGCGGCAACAACATCCCCAACTACTGCAACGAGGAACTCGACGCCCTGATGGACGCCGGGCGCGCCGCGCTGACCCCCGAGGACCAGGTCGCCGCGTACGCCGCGATGCAGGTCATGACCGCCGACGAGCTCCCCTACCTCTACCTGTGGTGGCCCGACATCCTCACCGCCAAGAGCACGGCGCTGCAGGGCTTCCCGACGATCACCGCCGCGACCGCCTTCCAGCACTCGGCCGACTGGTACGTCGCGCGCTGACCGCCTGAACCGCACCGTCGTCCGTGCCCCGCGTCTCGCGCGGGGCACGGCACCCTCTTAGGAAGGACGGGTCGTCCCGCATGCTCGAGTACGTCGCCCGGCGCCTGGTCCAGGGGGTCTTCGTCCTCTTCCTCGTGTCGCTCCTGACCTTCTTCCTGATCAACCTCGCGCCCGGTGGGCCGTCCTCGCTCATCGACTTCCAGAGCACCGCAGTCGAACGCGAAGCGCGGCTGAGGCAGTACGGCCTCGACCGCCCCGTGCACGAGCGCTACCTCACCTGGCTCGCCGGCACCGTCCGCGGCGACCTGGGGCGCTCGATCAACCAGGGGCTCCCCGTCTCGAGCCT
>JARGGE010000138.1 GCA_029210865.1 Trueperaceae bacterium | reverse complement strand
ACCGAGGCCGACGTCGACTTCGAACGCCCGCTCGAGGGCGGTCCGTGCGACCTCGGCTTCGACGCGTTCTTCGGGACGGCGGGGTGCTCGACCTCGGACCCGCCCTACGCCTTCATCGCGGACCGGCACACGGTCGGGATCCCGTCGGTCCCGTCGAGCCCCGAGCTGGAGCGCCTGCCCGGTTTCTTCCCGGGGCTGATGGTCGACGGCTTCGACATCGAACGCGTCGACGTCCACCACGTCGAGAAGGCGATCGCGTTCATCGACGACCATCGGGCACGCCGCCCGCAGGACCCGTTCTTCCTGTACGTCGCCCTGTCCGCGCCCCACAACCCGTGGGTGCCGCCCGACTTCGTCCGCGGCGCGAGCGGCGAGGGACCTCGCGGCGACATGAACGCGCTCGTGGACTGGTGCGTCGGCCGCATCACCGAGGCCCTCGACGAGCGCGGGCTGCGCGACGACACGCTCCTGATCTTCACGAGCGACCACGGCCCCATGCCGGGCCAGAACGGCCAGGCGTCGGCCGGTCCCTGGCGCGGCCACAAGAACACCGCCTTCGAGGGCGGCCACCGCGTGCCCTTCGTCGCCCGCTGGCCGGCCCGCATCCCGGGCGGGCGCACGGCGGACGACCTGGTGTGCCACGCCGACCTCTTCGCGACCTTCGCCGACCTCCTCGGCGTGGCGCTGCCCGACGACGCCGCCGAGGACAGCTTCTCGATCCTGCCCGCGCTCCTCCCAGAGGGTGCGGGCGCGGCGTCGACCCGACGGCCCTTGCGCCGCGCGCTCGTCTCGGACGCCGGAGGGCAGACGTCCTCGATCGGCGACCTCGCCGTCCGCGAGGGCTCGTGGAAGCTCATCGTGCTCACCGACCCCGACAACCGCCCGCCCGTGGCGGAGCGCGAGCTGGGCGCCGACGCCGGCGCGGGCGTGCTCCTGTTCGACCTGGCGACGGATCCGGGCGAGCGGATCGACGTCGCCGCGCACCACCCGGAGGTCGTGGCGCGGCTGCGCGACCTGCTCGAGCGGACCCGCGCGCGCGGCGCTCGCTTCCTGCACGACGGCGCCGCGACGGCTCGCACCCCCTGAGCGGACGCCGGCGCGCCGGCCGCGTTCGGCGCGCCGGCCGCCGACGCGACGCCGCCCCGACCGGGCGGTCGGGGCGGCGGACGATCGTGGTGGTGCGGGCGCGGTGCGGGGGGCTCAGGCGCCGAAGCGCATGATCTTCAGGTACTTCTCGAGCGCCTTCTGCGTGCGCGCCACGTCCTTGTCGGCGAGCTTGTAGCGGCCGTCCTCGAGGCTGCGGCCGATGACGCCCTTGCAGCGCTCGAGCATCGCTGCGCCCGACGCGGTGAGGGTGAGCCGGCGCTTGCGGCCGTCGTCGTCGGCGCGTTCGCGCTCGACGAAGCCGCGCGACACCAGGCGGCTGATCACGTGGGAGACCGTCGGCGAGGCCTGGTTGAGGCGGGCCGCGATCTCGGTGGGGTAGGCGACGCCGACGTCGATGGCGTGCAAGACCGAGAGGTCCTGCATGGTCATGTTCGTCTCGCCCTCGAGCCACTCGTTGAGCAGCCGATCGGTGTCGCGGGCGGATTGGAGGACGACGCGGAAGAGCTCGAGTAGTGAAGTGGTGGCAGCCATGACCACTACAGCGTACACCCCGCTGCCGGCACCGAGGTGTGTATCCCACGATCAGATACACAGGTTTGCTCACGATGCAAGACGGGCGCCGTAGAACGCCACAGCGACCGTGCAGCATTCGTGCAACTATTCGCACCTTCACGAACCGATGGGCCCAGCGAAACGCCGTTCGACGGCGTACTTCGGTTTCTAGATCAAGGTGCACGAACGGCTGCGCCGTCGCTTCGGAAGTCCGGGTCGCGCCACACGATCAGGGCCGCCCAGTCGTCGGCGGCCGCGTCCTCGAGGTACCCCTGGAGCACCCCCTCGACCACGAAGCCGTTACGCAGCTGCATCGTCAGGGTGGGGTCGGTGAGCTCGCCCGCGACGACCTTGGCGACGTACGCGGCAGCGCTCATCGCGTGCTTGTGGTGCGCGTAGCCGGGGAGCACGCCGCCCGCGACGATCCCGCGCTTGCCGTGCTTGCGGACCAGCGCCTTGCGGGCGTCGTAGAGGCGCCGGCCCAGACCCAGGCCGCGCCAGGCGGGGTCCACCGAGACGTCGGCGCCGTAGTACCAGGCGCCCCCGGGGTCGTGGCGGCCGTACCAGCCGTCGTCGATCAGCTCGCGGAAGGTGTGGCCGGGGTGGGCGAAGTCGAAGTCGACGAAGAACCCGGAGCCCAGCCCCACCACCTGCGGCTCGAGCAGCGGGCGACCGTCGGGCGCCGTGCGCGCGACCGCGACCAGGTCGGCCTCGGGGAACACGGCGAGGTGGTGGAGGAAGTGCTCGGCGCGCATGAGCTCCTGCGCGCCCAAGGTGGGGAAGCAGCGCACCTGGAGCGCCTCGAGCTGCGGCGCCTGCCAGGCCTCGGCGGGCGCGATCGCGACGCCCGCGAGCGGGTCGCGGCCGACCGGGTTCACGCCGGCAGCGGCACCAGGACGTACGCGTGCTCGCTCGGCAGGCCGCGCACCGCCCAGAACGCGTGCGTGGCGGGGCGCGCCACCACCGCCCCGCAGGTGGCCACGAAGCGCGGCGGCGCGCCGCGGTAGCAGACGGCCTCCTCGTCGCGGGTCGCCGCCATCAGGTCGTCGGGGGTGAGGCCGCCGCGGTCGAGCAGCTCGGTGCCCCGCGCGAGCCGCCGGGCGCTGCTGGCCACGGCCGCCGGGTCGCGCGGCCGCTCCACCGCTCGGGTCGCCGGCGCCACGCAGTGGTTGGTGTGCACGAGCGCCGTCGAGGCGAGCTCGGTCACGACCGTGCGGGTGGTGGTCGCCTCGACGTTCGCGCCGCGGCCCTCGGCGTCGAGCAGCAGGTAGTTGTGGGCGCCCGCCAGCTGCGCCTCGCTCAGGCAGCGCAGCGCCCCGTCGAGGTCGCGCTGCTGCAGCGCCTTGCGCACCACGAAGGGCCACGTGACCCCCACCGCGCCGTCGCCGGCGCTGAGGTTGTTGATGCCGACGACCACGCCGTGCTCGTTCATCCCGATCATGCCGACGCAGCCGATCGACGTGAAGGCCACGAAGGCCGGGGCCTCCGTCGGGGCCCCGCGCAGCACGACCACGTGCTCGGTGGCGGTCTCGTGCATGTCCCACGTCTGCGCGAAGAGCGCGCGGCCGTCGGCCGACCGCCCCCCGGGCACCAGGAAGGCGGTGCAGTCCATCGCCTCCTCGGGCGTCGGCGCCGCGACGAGCGCGCCCGGTCCGACCGCGTGGACGGTGTCGACGAAATCGGTGAAGCCGTTGACGATGACCACCTCGGCGGGGGTGAGGCCGGCCGCCTCGGCCATCGCCTCGAGCTCCGCAGCGAGGTCGGGGGCGTAGGCGCGGTGCGCCTCGAGCGAGGCCTCACCGAGCGCGAGCACCTGCGCGCGCGTGAGGGTGCGGCCGGTCCAGGCGGGGGTGCCCGCCAGGCGGACGCGCTCGGCGGCGAAGTCGCGCAGCGCCTCGCGGGCGGCGCGGCCGTGCGCCGCGCCCATCTCGGCCGGCGTGCCGGCGACGTCGACGATCGGGATGCTCATGCTTCCTCCGGGGCCCGCGACGCCGTCACGCGAGCACCGAGGCGTGGTCGCTGCGCCACGACGCCACCACCTCGGTGCCGCGCGGGAGCATCGCGTCGAAGCCGGTCTGCCGGTTCTGGACGCGCACGACGAACTCGACGCCGGCGGCGCGCACGCGGTAGCGGGTGTCGGTGCCGATGTAATGGACGTCGGCCACCACCCCAGGCAGCTCGGTGGTGGCGTCGTCGGATCGAGGCAGGCTCGAGGCGGACGCATCGCGGGCGGCCAGGGTCACCTTCTCGGGGCGCAGCGCCACCGCGACGGCGTGGCCGACCGCGGCCGCCGGGTCGCGCAGCGCCGCCGCCACCGTCGCCCCGCCGGCCAGGCGCACCACCCCGCGCTCGCCGTAGCGCGCCTCGAGCGTCCCCTCGAGGAAGTTCGTCTCGCCGATGAAGTCGGCGACGAAGCGACTCGACGGCCGCTCGTAGACGGCGTCGGGGGTCCCGACCTGCAGCGCCTTGCCGGCCGACATGACCGCGATCCGGTCGGCCATCGTGAGCGCCTCCTCCTGGTCGTGCGTCACGTACACGAAGGTGATGCCGACCTGCTGCTGCAGCTGCTTGAGCTCGTACTGCATCGCCTTGCGCAGCTTGAGGTCGAGCGCGCCCAAGGGCTCGTCGAGAAGGAGCACGGCCGGCCGGTTGACGAGCGCGCGGGCGAGCGCCACCCGCTGCTTCTGACCGCCCGAGAGCTGCCCCGGGCGCCGCTCCCCGGCGTCGGGCAGGTGCACCATCGCGAGCGCCTCGAGGGAGCGGCGGCGGGCTTCGGCGGCGGACACCTTGGCCATCCGCAGCCCGAACATGACGTTCTGCAGCACCGTCATGTGCGGGAACAGCGCGTAGTCCTGGAACACGGTGTTGACCGGGCGGTGGAAGGCGGGCACGCCGAGCACGGGGCGTCCGCGCAGCAGGACCGAGCCCGACGTGGGGTCCTCGAACCCGGCGACGACGCGCAGGGTGGTCGTCTTGCCGCAGCCCGACGGGCCGAGCAGCGCGAAGAACTCGCCCTCGCGGATCGACAGCGAGACGTCGTCGACGGCGCGGACCACCTGGCCCGCACCGTCGACGAAGTCCTTCACCAGCTCGCGGACCTCGACGGCAGGGGTCGCCATGCTGACGAGGAGTCTACCGTCCGTGGCCTTGCGCCGCCGTCCACGACCGCGGCGTCGCGGCCCGAACGCGGGCGCTCAGCGCCCGCTCCCGAACGCGGGCGCTCAGCGCCCGACGAAGATCTTCACCTCGTCCCAGGCGTCGTTGTAGACCTGCTCGAGGTCGGCGTCCTGGACGATGCGGAAGAGCCGCGCCTCGGTCTCGGGGCTCGGGTAGATGCCGGGGTCGGCGAGCAGCTCGGGGTCGATCAACCCCTGTTCGATCGCCGCCCGGTTGGGGCTGCCGTACGCGGTGTAGTTCGCGATGTCGGCGGCGACCTGCGGGTCCATGAGGTAGTCGAGGAAGACGTGGGCGAGCTCGGGGTTGCTCGCGCCGGTCGGGATGACCAGGTTGTCGACCCAGAAGTTCGCGCCCTCCTCGGGGATCACGTAGGCGTACGTGTCGCACTCGCACTCGTCGATGACCTGGAAGATGTCGCCCGAGTACTCGACGACGATGTCGGCCTCGCCGCGCAACAGGATCTCCTGGCCGTCGTCCTGGTTGATGTAGACGACGTTGCCACCGTTCGCGATCAGGAAGTCCTTCGCCTCGTCGATCTGGGCCTGGTCGGCCGTGTTGGGGTCGTAGCCGAGGATGGCGAGCACCACGCCCATCATCGGGCGCACGTCCTCGAGCCAGCTCACCCGGCCGTCGTACGCGAACATCTGCGCCCAGCTGGTGATCTCCTCGCCCACGGCCTCGACGTCGTAGCCGATGCCGATGGTGCCCCACTGGTACGGGACCGTGTAGACGTTGCCGGGGTCGAAGTCGAGGTTCAGGAACGTGGGGCCGACGTTCGCGAGGTTCGGCAGCCGGTCGTGGTCGAGCGCCACGGCCAGGCCCTCCTCGATCATCAGCGGCACGATGACGTCGGAGGGGACGACCACGTCGTAGCCCGGGTTGCCCTGACGCATGCGGGCGAGCATGTCGCCGTCGGTGGGGTACGTGTCGTAGATGACGCGCACACCGCACGCCGCCTCGAAGTCGGCGATCGTGTTCTCGGCGATGTAGGTGGTCCAGTTGTAGACGGAGAGGGTCTGGCCCTCGTAGCCGGCCGGGCACGTCCACGTGGACTGCGCGCTGGCGGCGCCGGCGACGGCGATCAGGGCGGTGAGGATCAGGGGGCGGAACGGTCCACGTCGCAGCATGGGGGCTCCTTCGACAGGGGGGCAGGGGTTCGGTGCGTCGGTCACGCGGCCGCGGACGCGGCCAACCGGCGCGCCCACCATAACCGCGCGCCCCCGGACGGGGGTCCGGGGGCGCGACGTTCGGATGGGGACGGAGCGCGTGCGGCGTCTACGCGGCGCGAGGGGTCAGCGCTTGGCCGGCACCGGGCAGGTCGACATCCCGAAGATGCGGTACAGCGGGCAGAAGCCGACCGCGGCCGTGACGACCAGCACGATGGCGACGACGCCGAGCACGACGGCCAGGGTGCCGCCGATCCAGCCGAAGACCCACGCGGCGAGCAGGGCGACACCCACCACGGCGCGGATGATGCGATCGACGGAGCTTTCGTTGACGGTCATGAACCACCTCCTACGCGCACCATCGTAGCGACCCATTGCCACCATGTCCATGGTAGGAATGGTGGGAACCCATGCAGACTCGCGACCGCGTCCTACGCCACCTCAAACGGCAAGGCGCCACCACCGTCGCCGACGTCGCCGCCGCGCTGGCGCTCAGCGCGAACGCCGCCCGGCACCACCTCATGCGCCTCGAGCGCCACGGCATCGTCACCAGCGAGCTCGACCGCGGCCGCGGCGGCGCCGGCCGCCCCGCGCGCCGCTACGCGCTGACGCTCGCCGCCGAGGACGCCTTCCCCAAGCGCTACCCGGAGCTGCTCGCGGCGGTCCTGGCGAGCGCGGAGCAGCAGCGGCTGATCGACGCGCTCCTGCGCGGCGTCGTCGAGGCGCTGGCCGCACCGCTGCGCGACGAGCTCGCAGCGCTGCCACCGCGCGAACGCCTGTGGCGCCTGCTGCAGGCGATCGACTACGGCGACATGCTCCCGGCGCTGACGACCGACGCCGACGGCTGGCAGCTGGTGGCGCACAACTGCGTCTACCGCGACGCCGGCTGCCAGGTCGCCGCGGTGTGCGAGCTCCTGCCGCGGGTCATCGAGGCCGCCACCGGCCTCCCCGCCGAGCGCCTCGCGTGCCAACGCGACGGGCGCGCGACCTGCACCTTCAGCGGCAGCTTCGGTCCACGGCGGACCGGCTGAGGACGGCGCGACGGGGGCTTC
This sequence comes from Trueperaceae bacterium, assembly GCA_029210865.1. Classification (GTDB taxonomy): domain Bacteria; phylum Deinococcota; class Deinococci; order Deinococcales; family Trueperaceae; genus JAABTL01. The sequence goes on along the minus strand of JARGGE010000138.1, from coordinate 59 downwards.
GGTCCACGGCGGACCGGCTGAGGACGGCGCGACGGGGGCTTCGGTCCACGGCGGACCGG
>JARGGE010000137.1 GCA_029210865.1 Trueperaceae bacterium | reverse complement strand
CGGGCGCCGCGGCGTCCTCGAGCGCGGCCCAGCCCCAGGCGAGGTCGGCGGCGGGGGCGTAGGGGTCGTGCCAACGGACGTGGACCAGGGCCCGTGGGTAGCGCTCCAAGACGGCGTCGACGGCGCGGGCGCGGTCGGCGCGGGCATCCCACAGGCCGGCGGCCTCGGCGAAGCGCGCCGGCTCGGTCAGCTCCACCGTCAGGGCGTCGATGGCCGTGCCCGCGGCGCCGGAGTCGCGCAGCGCGAACAGCGCCTGCTGGCGGATCTGTCCGGCGCGGTGGAGGGGTCGCTTGGCGATCCGGGTGGCGCTGCGGGTGCCGCTGGCGCCCTCGGTGGCGACGGTGACGTGCTGCGCCGCGCGCCCGGCGAGGTCGAGGGCCAGCGAGCGCGCCAGCCGGTCGAGCGCCGGCTCGAGCTCGTGCGGTTCGAACAGGGGGCGCTCGAAGGCGAGCGAGCGACGCAGGACCGTCGGCGGTCGCCAGGCGGCGACGCGTTGGCGGCGCGGCCCGTGCAGGTAGGGGGTGAGCGCCTCGGCCAGGTCGCCCAGGTAGGCCTGGAGCTGCCCCGGGGTCCAGCGGGCGAGGTCGCCCACCGTCGCGAGCCCCAGCCAGCGCAGGCGGGTGCGCTCGCGTTCGGGCAGCCCGACGCCGCGCAGGAAGCGCAGCGGCAGGCGCTCGAGGAACGCGGCGCCGTCCCCTTCGGCGACCACGCGGGCGCGGCCGGGGAGGCCCGCGAGCGCGGCGAGCTCGGCGGTCTCGAGGTCGTCGGCTACCCCCACGCGGGCGCCGGTGCGGGCGGCGAGGTCGGCGGCCTCGGCGGGGGCGAGGCGCACGAAGGCGCGGCCGCGGCGGCCGGTCTCGAGCCACGGGGTCCAGCCCCCGAGCTCGCGGAGCAGCTCGCGCCACCCCTGGGCCAAGCGCGGTTCGTGGCAGGCGATCGCTTCGAGCCCCGGCACCCGCAGGCGGGCGCCGTCGAGCCGCATCCCCTGGGTGACGCCGAGGCGCCGCGCGGTCGGGTTGGCGTGGACCACGTGGCCCTCGTCGTGGACGACCAGCGGCGCGCGCGCGAGGGTGGGGTCGGCGCGCACGGCGAGCCAGAGCGGCAGCGGCTCGACGACCACGGCGACCGCCCGCAGCGCGTCGAGGGCGGGCGCGGCGTCCGGGGCAGGCGCCGGCGCACGGCGGTCGGGGTGGGGGAGGCGCCGGCGCGGGCGGGGGGCGGCGGGCGCCCCCGGGGTCGGGCCCGGGGTCGAGGTAGGGGAGAGAAAACGCGTGTCCATCGTGCGTCCTTCGGGTGCTACGATGCGCGCAGCACCAGGGCGACTGCGCGCGGCCGATGGCTGCGGGCCAGCCGCTGCGACTGGGGCGGTACGAGGGCGTGTCCTTCCGGCTTGGCGGCTTGGCGGGGACGCGCCTTCGTCGTGGTGGGGAACTTGGGGGACTCAGGGGGTGGCGGTCCCCCCTTCGACGAGCAGGTCGCGGACGACGTCGCCGCGCAGCAAGCCGTGGAAGACGCCGTCGAGGCGCAGGTCGGCGGGCGCCACCTCGAGGGTGGGGTAGGCGGGGTTGTGCGGGCGCAGGCGGTAGCGGGTGGGGTGGTTGGCGGGGCCGGTCCAGCCGAGGTACTTGAGGGTGCTCTCGTCGTCGCCCACGCGCACGGCGCAGATCTCGTCCTGGCGCGTGGGGGCGCGGCGCTGTAGGAGCACGACGTCGCCGTCCTCGATGCGGTCGGCCATCGAGTCGCCGCGCACCCGCAGCGCGAAGCGATCGCTGCGGCCGCGCACCGCCAGGTAGCCCTCGGGCTCGGCGGCCTCGCCCACCGGCAGGCCGGCGACGATCTCGCCGTACATCGGCACCCCGCGGCCGGCGCGGAGCAGGGTGACCTCGGGGCTGCGGCCCGGTCCGCGCGCGACCACCTGCAGGTGCCCCTTCGTCTCCAACGCGCTCAGGTGCTCGCGCAGGGTGGGGTAGCGGATGTCGAAGCGGCGGGCGAGGTCGGTGAGCTCGGGGAGCCGGCCGTCGCGCTCGTACGCCTCCTGGAGGGCGTCCAAGATCTGCAGCTGCTTGCGGGCGGGGCGGGGCATTGCGCCTCCTGTCGTGACCCTGAGTAACTCAGGGTATGCCCCACGATAGACGCCCGATCGGAGGGTGTCAAGGAGGCGTGGCGCGCGACGTGCCGACGCCCCCAGCCGCGTCGTCGGCCGGTGCGTACGGCGCCCTCGGCATCGACACGACATGCCGCCACTTCCCGCTCCGCGCCTCCGCTGCGGGCGCGACGCCGCTCGCGACCACCCGCACGCCGCCCGCACCCTGCGCCGTCAGGTAAGCCCGAAGCCCGCTCAGCGCCTCCTGCCACACGCGCGGCGCCTCGGCCCCGGTCTCGATCTCGAGGGCGACCTCGAGCGTCCGCAGATCGCGCTGCACGACCTGGTAGCGGCGCACGCCCCGCGTCGTCTCGACGGGGGTCGTCAGCGCCAGCGGCAGCAGCCGCACGCGCTCGCCCCCGTCGCCCACCACGTCCAGCACGTCGTCTTGGCGACCCACCACGCGCAACGCAGGGAAGGGGCTGCCGCACGGGCACGGGTCGGGGCGCACGAGCACGCCGTCGCCGAGGTCGTACCGGACGATCGGCTGGACCCGGTTCACCAGGTTCGTCAGCAGTACCGTGTCGGACGGCACCCCCGGTGGCACCGGGCGGTACGCGGCGTCCACCGGTTCCAGTATCGCCCAGTCGGCGTTGACATGGAGCCAGCCGTGCTCGCACCCGAACGCGAGGTACAGGAACTCGCTGCTGCCGTACACGTCGAGCACCGGAACCCCGAACGCGTCGCCGATCGCCGCGCGGGCCGCGGGCGAGAGCGCCTCGCCGCTCGCCACCACCAGGCGGGGCCGCACCCGCAAGCGTCCGGCGCGCTGCTCCTCCGCGAGCAGCTCCAGGGCCGTTGGGTACCCGCTCAGCGCCCGCGGCCGCAGCTCGTTCAGGGCGGCCACGATCGATGCCAAGGGCCAGCCCACGGGAACGATCCTCAGGCGCGAGGCCATCCATGGGACGCGCCGCCGGATGCGTTCGAAGTGCGCGACGCCCGCGAAATGCGCGCCGGTTGCGATCAGCAGCGCTTCGGAGAAGTCGGGCCGCAGAAGCTCGCCCACCCCCACCCGCGGGAGGAACGCGCGCCAGTTCCACAGGGCGTCGTACACGGACGCCGCGTGCCCGTCGTGGAGCAGGCGCGCGGGTTCGCCGGTCGTGCCCGAGGTCGTGACCACCGTGTAGCGGCCCAGGAACGGCTGCCCTGCGCGCGCCGGATCGGCGAGGAACGCGCGCACGTCCGCGTCGCGGATGCGCGGGTCGGTGACCCACGCCTCGAGGTCGGCCATCAACCGCGACTTCGTCACGGCTGGCCATGCGGTCGCGTCGTCGCCGCAGCCGGCGTAATGGCGCGCGTACACGTCGGAGTTCCGGCGCGCGAAGGCCGCGATCGCGCGGAACCTGCGTCGTTGCAGGGCCAGCAGGTCCTCGGTCGTCCCTCGACCCGCCCGCGCGACGCCCCACCGCACCACGATCGTCCTCACGCGCTCTCCTCTTCGGCCCCATCGCCGTCGCCTCCAGCATAGGGCTGTCCTGGGTGAGGCACCTGTGCGGCGGATCTGCTCGGGGGAGCTCACGGCGACCGTGGTCCTTGGCGCCCAGGTGCGCTTGACCGCTACCGCCAGGCCGGGCGACGCGACGATCGAGGCGGCTCGACCGGCGGGTGGGCGGCGTGCGGGTGACCCGCAGGTGCTGGAAGCCACCTGCACCGACGAGGACGGCAGCGAGGTCGGGTACGCCTGCGTGGAAGGCCGCGTGAGCCCGCCGGAGTACCCGGCCCACGTCGGTTCAGCGGCCGGCTGCCCGCCGGCGGCTTCGGGCGGTGGTCCGCTCCCTCCCACGTGCCTGACCCCGACGGGACCCGGGACGGTTCACCGGCGCCCTCGACGCTGGACCGGCCGCCCGAGCGGCCATCGCCCGACCACGGGGCGGAACACCCAGCGGCGCCCGCGACCTCGACGGCGTCGTGAACGTGCGCGACAGGATCGTCCTGCACGACCACCTGAACGGCGCGGGGGGCCGTGACTACGATTCGGTAGTCGCGACCCGTGACTACACATACGTCGTCACGTAGGATGACTACCATTGTGTAGTCAGGAGGGGATCGTGGAGTACACCGGAAAGGTCACCAGCCCCGAGTCGCTAGGCCGGATCCTGCAACAGGCTCGCCTGGTCCACGGCATGAGCCAACGCGACCTCGCCGACCGGCTGGGCACCACGCAGCGCTACATCTGGGAGATCGAGGCTGGCAAACCCTCCATCTTCATGGAGCGACTGTTCGCGACGATGCGCGCAACCGGGGTCGAACTGTCCGCCACGATCCGAGCACCCGAACCGCATGGCTGACCTGAGGGTCGAACTCTACGGCACCCGGATCGGCACGCTCACCGGCGACGTGCGCACGTTCGACCTCATGGTCGAGCCGGACGCCGTGAAGGCCTTCGGGATCGACAGCCCCATCCTGTCGATCGCCATCCCTCTGGCACTCGTGCCGACGCGGGCGCGCAAGCAGAGGCGGCGGAACTTCTTCCACGAGCTCCTCCCCGAGGGACGCATGCGGAAGCGGATGGCCCAAGAAGCCCGCGTGCCCTCCGGTGACGTGATCGGTCTGCTCCGCAGGTACGGTCGCGACGTGGCCGGGGCGTTGCAGATCTGGGATCCGGGCGTGCCTGGCGAACCGCGAGAACCCAGGCTCGAACCGCTCGACGAGGCCGGCGTGGCCGAGCTCCTCGAACACGTGCAGGACTTCCCGCTCGGCAACAAGCCAAGGGGCGGCAGATCGTCCTTGGCCGGGGTGCAGGACAAGATCGTGCTGACCCGCACCGCGGACGGCTGGAACCGAGCGCTCGACGGCTACCCGTCCACGCACATCCTCAAACCCGAGCCCGAGGGCCTCCCCACCGTCATCTACGACGAGGAGTACGGCGCCCGCTTGGCCCGGGCCACCGGCCTGACGTCGTTCGGAACGTGGATCGAGGAGTTCGCCGGCGTACCGTCCCTGGTCATCGAGCGCTACGACCGCTCATCCTCGGCCCCGCAGGGACGAATCCACCAGGAGGACTTCAACCAGGTCCTCGGAGCGAGCGGCGACGAGAAGTACCAGAGGTACGGTGGGAAGGTGAGCCTGGCGCGCATCGCGCGCGTACTCGCAGAAGCCGCCGGGCAAGGAGCCCTCGCGGCGCTCTTGCGGATGGTCGTCGTGTCGGCCGCCGTCGGGAACCTGGACATGCACGCGAAGAACGTCTCCCTCCTGCATCATCCCGACGGTACGCTCGCGCTCGCTCCCGCCTACGACTTCGTCCCGCAGGCCCACCAGAAGAACGACGGCGAGCTCGCGCTCACCGTCGCTGGGGAGCATCGGCACTCGGAGGTCACTCGAGCGCACCTCATCGAAGAGGGTCGCTCCTGGGGGCTCCGAAACGCCGCGCGGACGACCCACGAGGTCCTCGAGACCGCGCTCGAAACCGTGAGGGACGAAGTACCGCACCCACGAGCCCACCCAGGGTTGACCGAGGACATCGCGCGGTTCGCACGGAACCTGCTCGAAGGACGCCCGGCAGGTCCGCCAGCGCCCTAGCGAACCGCGAGCACGCCCGCACGGCCGTGGCGAACGGGCTCGCCGCGCTCGGCCCCCGCCGGTTACCCTGCCTCCGATGATCGACGACGCGCTCCTCGAGGTCCTCCAGCGGCCCGCGTGCGCCGCGTGCGAGCGCGCGGCCCACGCCGGTCGGCAGTACCTGCGCGGGGTGCTCGGCGACGGCGTCAACGACGTGCAGGTGCGCGCCGCCTGGCGCCGCGACGGCGCCCTCTGCCAGGCCCACTGGCGCGTGTGGCGCGCGCTGGAGTCCCCGCCGCTGCCCACCGCGATCCTGCTCTACGACCTGCTCGGGGCGCACCTGGATGCGCCGCCGGCGCGCCCGACCTGCCCGGCGTGCGCGGTGGCGACGGGGGAGGCCAAGCGCGCGCTGCGCGCGCTGGCGCGGCTGCGGCCGGCGGCCCTCGACGTTGCGCTTCCCGCCGGCGCGCGCGGCTTCCTGTGCCTGGAGCACCTCGCCGGCCTGCCGCAGGGCCCCGCGCGCGAACGCTTCACCGCGCGGCTGCATGAGCTGCGCGACGAGCTCGCCGAGGCGATCCGCAAGAGCGACTACCGCTTCGCCGACGAGCCCAAGGGGCCCGAGGGCGACGCCTGGCTGCGCGCCATCCGGGTCTTCGGCGGCGACGTCTGAGCGGCCGCTCACCCGATCAGGCGTTCGTCCGCACCTCGATGGCGCTGCCGCGGTCGGTGGGGGTGACGAGCAGCTGCGTCGGGATCCGGCGCTTCAGCTCCTCGACGTGGCTGATCACGCCCACCACCCGGTCCTCCTGTTCGGGGAGGTCGCGCAGGATGCGCACGACGCGCTCGAGCGCCACCTCGTCGAGGCTGCCGAAGCCCTCGTCGACGAACAGCGCGCCCAGCTCGAGGCCGCCGCTGCTGCGCCGCGCGCTCTCCGACAGGCCGAGCGCCAGCGCCAGCGCCGCCAGGAACCCCTCGCCTCCCGAGAGCGTCCGGACGGGGCGGCGCGCGTCGCCCGCGTGCCGGTCGGCGACCTCGAGCTCGAGGCCGCGGCTGCTCGCCTGGCGGGCGTCGTCGACGAGGTGCAGGGCGTAGCGCCCGCCGGTCATCCGCCCCAGGTGCTCGTTGCCGATCGCCAAGACCCGCAGGAAGACCGACTGCAGCACGAAGGTCTCGAAGTCGACCTTGGCGCGCCCCCGGAGCTTGCCGTCGGCCGCGTCGGCGAGCTTGGTGGCGGCCTCCAGGCGGGCGCGGACCTCGGCGAAGCCGGCGTCGGCGGCCGCGAGCTCGCGGACCGCCTTGGCGAGGCCCGCGCTGCGCAGCTCGGCTTCGCGGAAGGCCCGGTCGGCGGCTTCCCAGGCCGTCTGGGCGTCGGCGAGCGCCGCGTCGAGCGCGGCGACGTCCGGGGCGGCGGCCCCCGCGAGCTCCTCGGTGAGCGCGGCGTGGCGCGAGCGGGCGTCGGCGAGCGCTGCGTCGAGCCGTTCGAGCTCGGCCGCGAGCGCCGCGATCCGGTCCGCGG
>JARGGE010000136.1 GCA_029210865.1 Trueperaceae bacterium | reverse complement strand
CCAAGAAGCACGGGAACATCCCCCTGTGAGGGCGCTCCTGCTCACGCTGGCCCTGGCGCTCCCGGCCCACGCATCGCCTCCCGTCGTCGGCGCCGACACCGCCGCCGGCGGCACCGACCTGGCCGGTGGCCCGCACCGCCTCGGCGGCGAAGGCGACCCCGGCGTCGCCGAACGGACCGCGCAACCAGGCCGCCAGCGAGGCGCCGCGCGGGTCGACGGCGACGCGGACCGCGTGGACCAGGTCGCGCACCTCGGGTCGCTCGAAGTAGCCGCGCCCCTGCCGCACCACGCTCGGCACGCCCGCCGCGCGCAACGCCCGCGCCGTGCGCTCGAGCACGGCGTGCGACCGCGCCACCACCGCCATCGAGCGCCACGGGCGCCCTTCCACGTCGTGCAGCGCGCGCAGGCGGGCACCCAGCCAGGCGCCCTCGGCCGGCCGCAGCGCGTCGACGCCCCGCTCCTCGTCGCGCCACCAGTGCAGCTCCACGCGCCCCTCGATCGCGACCTGCGGGCCCGCCGGCGCCACGTCGGGCGCCTCGTCGCGCGCGAAGCCGAGCCCGGCGTCGCCGAGCGTGCCGGTGAGGTGGTTGAGGAAGGTCGCGATGCGCCGCGCGTGGCGACGGGTGCGCGTGAGCGGCGGGTCGAGCGTGCCCGCGGCGGCGGCGGCGACCGCCCCACGCCGGAACACGGCCACGTCCGCTTGGCGGAAGCCGTAGATCGACTGCTTCGGGTCGCCCACCACCTCGACCCGTGCGCCCGCGTCCTCGAGGGCCTCGAAGAGCCGCCCCTGGAGCGGGTTCACGTCCTGGTACTCGTCGACCAACACGACCGGGTAGCGCGCCACCACCCGCGCCACCAGCGCGGACGTCCGCGCGAAACGGACCGCGGCGCGCTCGACCTCCGACGGGGCGAGGCGGGCCGCGCCGGTCCGGCGCGCGAGGCGCTCGTACGCCGCCTCGTGAAGCCGCAGCAGGTCCTCGGCCGCGGCGTCCGCCGGGTGCAGCTCGAGGGCGAGCGAGCGGCGGGCGAACAGGGCGAGCGCCTGCGGCAGGGCCTCGCTTCCCAGGCGCGCGACGACGTCGGCGAGCGGGTGGTCGCGCTCCTGAGCGAGGAACTGCAGGCTGCGGACCTCCTCCTCGTACGCCGCGATGGCCTCCGCCTCGCCCTGCAGCACGAACGCCGGGTCGATCGCGAGCGCCGGGGCGACCAGACGCAACGCGGCGATCAGGAAGCCGTGGATCGTCGCGAGCGTGGCGCCGCCGAGCTCGCGCGCGGCCTCCTCGAAACGCGGTCGGTGCGCCGGGTCGGGGACGACGAGATCGCCTAGGAAGCGCCCCTCGTGCAGCACCGCCGCGATGCCCTCGCCGGTGCGCTGGCGCAGCTCGGCGGCGGCGGTGCGCGTGTAGGTCACCCCCGCGACGCGCCGCAGCGGTACCCCCTCGTCGACGAGCTGCAGCACCCGGGCGACCAGGGCGGTGGTCTTGCCGGTGCCGGCGGACGCGACGCGCACCCTCACGGGCGCCCCCCGGGTCCGGCCGGGTCGACCGCTGGGGCGCGCGGCGCGACCGTCTGCGTGGGGCGGCAGACGTCGACCAACGGGCAGGACCGGCAGCGGTGGCCCGGGTTCGGCCGCGGCGGGCCCGCGCGCCACCGCGTCCAGGCGGCAGCGACCTCGCCCTCCACCCGCGCCCGCTTCCGCGGCCAATCGCCGGCGTCGACCCCATCGGGGGTGAGCACGACCGGCTCGCCCCCCAGCGGCCACGCCACCAGCTCGACGCGCGCCGCCTGCCGCGGGTAGCGCGAGCGCAGCAGGTCCACCGCCCACAACTCCGCCCAGCGCAGGTCGGGGCGCGCGACCGCCCGCGGGTCCTCGTCCGGCAGCGTGAAGCGGACGACGCGCACGAGGTCGCCCTCGCGCCCGACCGCGTCGAGGCGCACGCTCGGCCCGTGGGGAACCCCCAGGCGGACGCCGTAGCGCAGGCGCTCGAGGTCCGATGCGTAGCGCTCGAGCCAGGGGGCGAGCGCCGGCGCCTGGGCCGCGAGCTCGGCGCGGCGATCGGCGTCGAGCTGCGGCGCCCGCGTCAGCGCGCGCCGTGCGCGAGCGGGCCAGGGCGCTCGCGGGTCGTCGTCGAGGAGCGGCGCCGCCCACGCTCGGAAGGCGCACTCCTGGGCGCGCCGCAGGTCCTCGACCGAGGCCTCGCCGCCGTCGGCGAGGTCGAAGCCGGCGACGTACGCCACCCCGCGCCGGGCCTCCAGCGCGCTCGAGGTGGGCACCTCGGGGGGCGGGTCGCCGTGCGGCGCACCGAGCAGCGCCGCGTCGGGGCGCAGCGGACCACCGCGATCGCCGTCGGCGTGGGTGAGCACGACCTGGCCGGCGCGCGTGCGCAGCTCGTCGCGCACCAGCGGATCGAGCCCGCGGTAGCGGCGTGGCAGGGCGACTCGCGCCCCGCCGAGCGCCTGCCCGGCCGCCGCTCCGGCCCCCCCGGCGGCGCGTGCGGCGAGCAGCGCGTCGATCGGCACGCGCGCGTCCTCGGGGACGAAGTAGTCCTCGTGCTCGCCCGCATCGTAGGTGCCGGCCACGGCCCCCACCACGTAGGCGCGGCGGAAGCGCCGGCCGGTCGCCTGGGCGGCCGAGAGCAGCGCCACCCCCGGCCGCGGCCGTTCGCGCAACGTCGACGAGCGGAGCAGCGCGAGCCACCAGGCGCGGAAGCCGCCGTCGTCGACGTCGCCGCCGGCTGCCGTGGCCGGCGTCGCGAGCGCCGCGCGGGCGAGGCGCGCGGCCTCCTGCGCCCGCCGCAGCGCCGCCTCTTGCGCGCGGGCGCGCTCGGCGTCGTCGCCGCCGGCCAGGTCCCCGGCCAACGCCACCACCTGCCGTGCCCACCCGAGCGGATCGCCCGACGGCGTCAGGGCGGTGCGCCAGGCGCGCCACGCGTCGCCCAGCCCCTCCTGGTCGGCGAGCCGGGCGGCCGCCTCGGGACCCGTCAGGCCCTCGGCCAGTGCCCGGCGCCCGACCGCGGCCAGCGCGGGCACCGCAAGCAGGCGCCCGGCGGTGGGGTGCGTCGGGAGCTCCAGGAGGTCGGCCAGCAGGCGCCCGAACGGGGCGTCGACGAGCGCGCGCGGCGCCTCCTCCGACAGCTCGACGCCGAACTCGGGTGCCAGCGCGCGCAGCGCCCGCGCCGCCCCGGACGGCGCCACGACCGCCAGGTCGCGCGGGTCGTGGCCCTCGGCCAGGTCCCGCGCGAGCGCCCGCAACACGCCGCGCACCTCGGCGACGGTGTTCGGGAAGCGCCACGTCGCGACCTCGACGGGCCGCGGGGGCAAACGCTCGACGTCCACTGCGTGGGCGAGCAGCGCGGCCGGCGGTGCGAGCACGGCGCTCGCCCAGACGTCCACGCCCGCGGCGAGCCGCCGCAGCCACGCCAGGTCGTCGGGCGCCAGCTCACGGAGGCCGTCGACCACCACGACGTCGGCCCCGACCAACGCCGGCAGGCGCTCCGCCGCGGTCGCCTCGCTGCGGGCGCGCGCCTCCCGACGCACGTCGTCGTAATCGAGCTGCGCGCCCTTGAGGCGCTCGTACGCAGCGAAGACGTCGTGCCAGCGCTCGATCTCGCCCGCGACGCCGGCCACGTCGCGGGAGCCGCCCGCGGCGAGCCGGGCCACGTCGGCAGGGCCGAGCCCGTGGCGCTTGGCCTCGGCGATCGCGGCCGCGAAGAGCCCCGCCTCCCCGGGCGTCGGGAGCACCCCGTCACGCTCCAGGAGCGCCTCCGCGACGAGCGCCAGGCGCGCGGTCCCGACGATCTGGGGCTGCGCGGCACCGGCGGCGGTGGCGACGGCGTAGGCGAGCTGCTGCAGGCTCACCACCTCGACGCCCAGCAGCGGCCCGTCGGCGACCAGGCGCCGGAGCACCGCCGCGCGCTGGGTGGGCAGCGCCACCCAGCGCACGCGCCGCCCCGCGACGGCCGCCGCCCGGGCGACGGCGACCGCGGCGGCCGTCTTGCCCGACCCCGGGGGGCCGATGCACCAGCTCAGACCCACGCGGTCCCGTCCGCGCCCAGCGCCCGCAGCTCGGCCCGCAGCGCGTCCGGCTCGGTGACCGGCAAGCGGCACGTGCCGAAAGCACACGCGTACGCGGTCGCGCGCCCGTCCAGCGTCCCGCGCCCCTCCAGCCAAGGAAGCCGCTCGACCCGCGGGTCGTCGGGGCCGTCGCTGCGGACGACGCAGGCGAGCGGCGCCGCCTCCCGCGCGGCCGCGAGCAACGCCTGGGTGGCCGGGTCCTCCGCGTCGCCCACCACCGCCACCTGTACCGCCGGCGCCCGCAGGACACGCGCGGCGCGCAGGGCGGCGAGCACCGCGGTCGGCGCGCTCCGCGCGATGGGCTCGGCGGCGCGCAGCGCGGTCGTGGCGAGCTGCCGCAGGTCCTCGCGATCGCCCGCCACCGCCGCGAGCGCCAGCAGTCGAGCCGCCTCGGGCTCCGCCGCGGACAGGGCGCCGTCGAGCGCGTCGCGCGCGCGCACGAGCGGCGCGGGCCGGTCGAGCGGCACCGTCGCGAACCCGCCCGTGGGCAGCGCGAAGCGGCGCGCGACGGCGTCGGCGAGCGCCAGCGCGCGCTCGAGGTGGCGCGCTCGGTGGGTGGCGCGATGCAGCGCCCACGCCCCCAACCCGAAGCGGACCTGGTCGTCGAGCAGGGCCACGTCGGCGGCGTCGCTCTCCGGTCGCGCGTCGATCCCGCGGCGCAGGCGGTCGCCGTCCCAAGCCGCGTCCCAGGCGACGTCGGCGGCGCGCTCGGCGAGCGCCAGGGCGCGCGCGGCGTCCTCGGGCGCGAGCCACGTGGCGGCGTCGGCGAGCCCTTCGACCATGAGGCCGACGTAGGCGGTGACGGCAGGCTCGTCGCGCCGCGGCGCCGGCCGAGCCGCGCGGGCCGCCAGCAGCGCGGCGCGCACCCGCTCCACGCGACCGCCCGCGTCGCTCGCGTCCCCAGGATCGCCGCCGACCCCCCGCCAGGCCAGCACCGAACGGCCGGAGAGCGCGCCGGCGGGCGCGACCCCGAAGGTCGCCGCCGCGAAGGCCGCGTCGTCGCCCTCCGGCAGCGCGGCGGCCAGCTCGGGTGGCGTCCAGGTGTGGAAGGCGCCCTCGACCCCGCCCGCCTCGGCGTCGAGGCCGGTGGCGAAGAGGCCGTCGGGGCGCACCAGGTCGCGCTCGAGCGCCTCGAGCTGGGCCCGCGCCGCCCACGCCAGGCGGGCGTCGCCGGTCTCCGCCGCCGCGCGCGCCAGGCGAGGGAGCATCTGCGCCTGGTCGACGAGCATGACCTCGAAGTGGGGCACGGCCCACGCACCGTCGACCGAGTAGCGGTGCAGGGCCCCGCCGAGCTGGTCGGTCACGCCGCCGTCGGCGATCGCGCGCAGCGTCCGCACCCGCATCGCGTCGGCCGCCTCGTCGCCCGCGAGCCCCTCCAAGAAGCGCAGCGCGGCGTGCGGCGGGAACTTCGGCGCCCCTCCGAAGCCGCCGTGCTCGGCGTCGAAGCTCGAACGCAGCGCCTCGAGCGCGCCGCGCTCCGCCGCCGCCAAGCGCTGCGCGACGTCGTCGACCGCGCTGGCTGCGGCCGCCGGCAGGTCGACGCCGGCCCCGCGCGTCCGCGCGCCCTCCCCGTCGCGCTCCAGGCTGCGCAGCGCCTCGGCGACGCGCGTCGCGGCTTCCTCGACCTCGTCGCGACGGTCGCGCCAGGCGGCGATCAGGGCGCCCAGCACGCGCCGGAAGGCGGGGTGGCCGGGTCGGTCGTCGGGGGGATAGTAGGTGCCCGCGAACCACGGAGCGCCGTCCGGGGTCAGCGCCAAGGTCATCGGCCAGCCGCCCCCGCCGGTCAGGGATTGGAGCGCCGCCATGTACACCGCGTCGACGTCGGGCCGCGCCTCGCGATCGACCTTGACGCACACGAAGCCCTCGTTCAGCAGCGCCGCGGTGGCGGGGTCGTCGAACGACTCGCGCGCCATCACGTGGCACCAGTGGCAGGTGGCGTAGCCGACCGAGAGGAGCACCGGCACGTCGCGGGCCCGGGCTTCCGCGAAGGCCTCGTCCCCCCAGGGCCACCAGGCGACCGGTTGGTGCGCGTGCAGGCGCAGGTAGACGCTGTCGCTGTCGGCGAGGCGGTAGGCGGCGGGGGGAACGGTGGGATCGGCCATGCGCCACGCTACCCGCAGCGCGTACCCTGACGCATGCGCCTGGCCGACCTCCGCATCCAGTACCGCGACGCCGACCTCCTCCTCGAGCACCTCGACCCCGACCCGCTGCGCCAGTTCGCCGTCTGGCTGGCCGACGCCGTCGCGGCGGGGCAGCGCGAACCCAACGCGACCGCGCTGGCGACCGTCGACCCGGACGGGACCCCGTCGGTGCGGATGGTGCTGCTCAAGGGCATCGACGACGGCCGCTTCGTGGTCTACACGAACCTCGAGAGCCGCAAGGCGCGCGCGCTCGACGCGGAGCCGCGCTGTGCCCTGACCTTCTGGTGGGACGGGCTGGAACGGCAGGTGCGCGTCGAGGCGCACGCCGAGCGCGTCGCGGACGCGGTCGCCGACGCCTACTTCGCCAGCCGTCCGCGCGGCAGCCAGCTGGGCGCGTGGGCGTCGCGGCAGGGCGAAGCGATCGGCGACCGCGCCGTCCTCGAGGCGGCCCACGCTGAGGCCGACCGGCGCTTCCCCGATGCCGTCGTGCGCCCGCCGTTCTGGGGCGGGTACGCGCTGACGCCGCGGGCGATCGAGTTCTGGCAGGGGCGCGCCTCGCGCCTGCACGACCGCTTCCGCTACGAGCGCGACGATGCCGGCGCATGGGCGCGGACGCGGCTCTCGCCCTGACGCGCGCTCCGCCACGCAGCAGCCCCCGAAACCACGACCGAAACGAAGCCCGACACGACGAAGAGGGGCCCCGGATACCGGGTCCCCTCCGCGACGTGCTCGGACGCGCGAGGTCGCTCAGTCGGCGGCGGGCGCCCCGAGCGGGGGGATGCGGTCGGGGAAGGTGGCCACGCCCGAGGCGCGCTGGTAGGCCAGGATGGTCGCTTCGACGCGCTCGGCGCGCAGTTGCTGCTCGAGCGGGGCGCGCACCTCGTCCAGGGTCGTCACGCCGGTGTCGGCGTCGTGTCGTATGTGGCGAGCCATATCGAGCCTCCTCAGGGGTCCAAGCACCCTACTGACGAGAGGTCGCGACGACGAACC
>JARGGE010000135.1 GCA_029210865.1 Trueperaceae bacterium | reverse complement strand
AGCCGACCGCCAGGACGGGCCCGCCCGACGTGGCCGCCGTGGCGAGGGCGTCCGCGACCGCGTCGCGCCACTCGGTCCAGCGGCGCTCGCGGAGCGTGCCGTAGTCCGATCCGAAGCCCGGGAGCAACGGCGCACGCACGCGCCACCCGACCGCGACGAGCGCCGCAGCCAGCGGCCGCACCTCCGCCGGCGTGCCCGGGAAGCCGTGCAGCAGCACCGCCGTGGCAGGACCGTCCCCCTCGACGAACGCTTGGTGCTCGGGACCGGCGAAGGGCTGCATGCGGTGCATGGTGGCATGGGGCGGGTTAGGGAGACCGTGCGCTGGTGCGGCCCGGGCAGCGGAGGTCGTGGGGCTGAGGTACGGCGGGCAGCGCGACGCGACGACGGTGGCGACGAGCGCCCTCGTCCGTGGCGCGACGGTGGCGACGCGCAACGTGCGCGACTTCGAGCCGTTGGGCGTCGAGGTCGTCGATTCGTGGGCGGGGGCGTAGCGCATCGCCCGCAGACCGGCAGAGCATCGGCGCTATTAAGCGAAGTGGGCTAAACTCTTAATAGCTCTGCCCGCTGTTCAACGTTCCTACATAGGGAGGAGGTCCCCATGAAGCGCGGTCCCACCGGCACGCCCCGATCCACGTCGGTCGCAGGCGAGCACGTCGACGCCTTCGTCCCGTACCCCCTTCCGCCTACGCCGCCGCTCGTCCTCGAGGGCCGCCTCGCCTCCCTCCTCGAATCGGCCACCGTGGCCGTGGGCCGGCTCGACGGCGTCTCGACGCTTCTTCCGGACAAGGACCTGTTCCTATACGCCTTCGTCCGCAAGGAGGCGCTCCTGTCGTCGCAGATCGAAGGGACGCAGTCCTCGTTCTCCGATCTGCTGCTGTTCGAGCTCGATGAGATGCCCGGGGTGCCTCTCGACGACGTGCGCGAGGTGTCGAGCTACGTCGCAGCCCTCGACCACGGGCTCACGCGCCTGCGCGAGGGCTTCCCGCTGAGCGGCCGCCTCATCCGTGAGGTCCACGGCGCGCTCCTGCAGAGCGGCCGCGGCCTCGATCGCGATCCAGGCGAGTTCCGCCGCTCGCAGAACTGGATCGGCGGCACCCACCCCGGCAACGCCCAGTTCGTCCCGCCGCCGCATACCGAGGTCGCCGACGCGATGGCCGACCTGGAGCGTTTCCTGAACGCGCACGACGACGGGATGCCCCTGCTCGCGCGCGCGGCGCTCGCGCACGTGCAGCTCGAGACCATCCACCCGTTCCTGGACGGCAACGGGCGCGTCGGTCGGCTGATGATCGCCCTGTTGCTGTGCGACGCCGGCGTGCTGCGCGAGCCGATGCTCTACCTGAGCCTGTACCTCAAACGCCACCGCGCGCGCTACTACGAGCTGCTCGACCTCGTCCGCCGCGAGGGCGACCGGGAGGCGTGGCTCGAGTTCTTCGTCGAGGGGGTGCTCGAAGCCGCGCAGAGCGCCGTCGCCACGGCCGTGCGCCTGACCGAGCTGTTCGCCGCCGACCGCACGCGGATCGAGGCTGCAACGGGCCGGCGTGCCGGCTCGGCGCTCCGCGTGCACGAGGCGCTCAAGTCGCGCCCCATAAGGTCGATCCCGGACCTCACGGTCGAGACCGGGCTCTCGTACCCTGCCGCCAAGTCGGCCGTGGACGAGCTCGTCACGCTCGACATCGCGCGCGAGCTGACGGGCCGCAAGCGCGACCGGCTCTACGCGTATGCGCCGTACATCGCCGTGCTCGAGGAGGGGACCGAGCCGCTCGGCGATGGGGCACGCTGACCGGACGCCAAGAAAGGCACATTAACCATCAGGAGGCCGACATGCCCAAACACGTGACCATCGCCGAGGCGCGCGACCAACGGTCGGCCCACGTTCGCAGCGCCGAACACGGCATCCCCGTGGTCGTCACGCGCCGTGGGCGCGCGGTGGCCGCGATCGTCTCGGCCGAAGCGTTCGAGCTGCTCGAACGCCTTCGAGCCGCAGGACCCCAAGCAGGCCTCGCCGGCCTCGCGGGCGGCTGGGAGGGTTCCGAGGACCTGGTGCGCGAGCTCGACGCCCGCCGCCGCAGCCCACCACGCCCTGCTCCGTGCGTCGACTGACCGTGGCCTTCCTCTTCGACACCGACGCCATCAGCGAGGCGCTGCGGTCGCGCCCCGACCCGAGTTGCCTGTCTTGGCTCGGCACCGTCGCGCGCGACGACCAGTTCGCCAGTGCGATCACCGTCGGCGAGCTGTTCTACGGCGCGTACCGAGCGGCGGCCGGCGGCCGGCACCTCGCGATGATCGAAGACCGGGTGCTGCCCTCCGTGACGGTCCTACCGTTCGATGGATCCGTCACCCGGGCCTACGGGCGACTCGCCGCCGACCTCGCGGACCAGGGTCAGCCCCTCGCCGACGCGGACCTCCAGATCGCGGCCACCGCCTTGCACCACGATTTGGAACTCGTCACGGGCAACCTTCGACGCTTCGCGCGCATCCCGGAGCTGCGCATCCGGCCGTTGCGCTCGACCCCCTGAGCGCAGCGACGCCGTACGCGCTCGCCAGGGCCGTCGGCATAGCCCAGCGGATCGTTTCGGCGACTCAGGGCCATCCCAGCACGTACGGTGCCACGTCCGGCGTGCCCGACACCAGCTCGAGCAGGTTGCCGTCGGGATCCCGGAAGAAGGCGAGCCGCACGCCGCCCACCGCGTCCAAGGGCTCGAGGGTGAACACGACGCCCGCCGCCTTCAGCCGCGCCGCGACCCCGTCGACGTCGTCGGTCTGGAGCGCCAGGTGCTTGAAGCCGCCCACCGTGTCGGGCACCCCGACCGCGGTGGCCGCGTCCTGGTCGCGGAACTCGAACAGCTCGACGCACGCGTCGCCCGCACGAAGGTAGACGATCTTGAAGGCGCCCTCGTTCAGGAACAGCTGGCCCAGCACCTCGAACCCGAGCAGGTCGCGGTAGAAGCCGACCGAGCGGTCCATGTCCTGCACGGTGATGGCGACGTGGTCGAAGCGGATGGCGGGGTCGGGCATGGGGCCTCCTGAGGGTGCAATCCTTCGCGGGGCGGTCGCGAGCTGGCGCCCGGTTCGGTCATCATCGCTCGCCCCTCGCCTTCAGATGGGCACCCTGCGCGCGGCTAGCGACTCGCGACACCGCCCCACATCGTCCGGCGGACGCCTGCCGAGGAACAGCCACACGATGACCAACGGCCCGGTACCGGCGCGCACCGCCCGGTGCACGCTCGAGCATGCGGCCCAGGAGGACGACCATGACGTGCGAACGTAGTACATTGTCGTACATGAAGAGTTCCATCGTCACCATCCGCCTCAATCCCGACCTCGAGCGCGACCTCGACGCGCTTGCCGCCGCCACCGGCCAAACGCGCAGCGCCCTCATCCGCGACGCGGTGCGGCGGCGCGTCGCCGTGATGCGCTTCGAGGAGGCAAGGCGCCAGGTCCTGCCGTTCGCGGAGGCGCATGGGTACTTGACCGACGAGGACGTCTTCCGCGACGCCCCGTGAGGGTCTGCCTCGACACGAACGTGCTGGTCGCCGCCTTCGCCACCCGCGGATTGTGCGCGGACGTTCTGCGCACCGTGCTCGTCGATCACGAGCTCGTCGTCGGCGAGGTCCTCCTCGAGGAGCTGGATCGCGTGCTGACGACGAAGCTCCGGGTGCCCGAAGCCCGGCGCGCGGCGGTGCGAGCGGCCCTGACGACCACCGTGGTGGTCCCGCGACCGGCCGCCCCCCACCCCATGCCGCTCGCGGACGAGGATGATCGCTGGATTCTGGCGACCGCGGTCGCAGGCGACGCCGAGGTGCTGGTCACGGGCGACCAGGTCCTGCTCGCCGCCGCCGATCGCGAGCCCTTGCCCGTGGTGACGCCCCGGGCGTTCTGGGAACGATTGAGGCAAGGGAGCTGACGAGCCATGCCGGAGTGCGTGCCCAGGCTCGCTCGGCCCACGCCGTCCGCGTCGCCATGCGACGGGCCGGGTCGACGCATCGTCGAGGCATGAAGCCCTACATCGCCTGTCTCACGCGTGATACACTAGCCTCATGCCTGAATCCCGCGCCACCGTCCGCGACCTCCGCAACCACGGGGGCGACGTGCTCGACCGCGTCGTCGCCGGCGAGCGCGTCGTGGTAACGCGGGACGGTCGACCGGTGGCCGAGCTGACCGCCGTGCGTGGCGCCAGGCTCGGTCGCGACGCGCTCCTGACTCACTGGCGCCATGTGCCGCGGGTCGACGGCGCCGCGCTACGCCGCGACCTCGACGCCCTCCTCGACCCCGAAGCGTGACCCAGACCGGTGAGGGCTTGCTCGACACCAGCGCGGTGCTCCTGCTGAGCGCGATCGACGAACCGTCCGTCCTGCCCGAGTTCCCCCTCGTCTCGGCGGTGACCCTCGCCGAGCTCTCGGTCGGTCCGCTCGTCGCCCGCGACGACGTCGAGCGCGCCGCCCGCCAGGCCGTCCTTCAGCAGGTCGAGGCCGACTTCGATCCGATCCCCTTCGACGACCGTGCCGCCCGAGCCTTCGGCCGCGTGGCGGCCTCGCTGCGCGCCACCGGTCGCACCGTCCGGGCCCGCAGCACCGACGCCATGATCGCGGCGATCGCCCTCGCGCACGACCTGCCGCTGTACACGGCCAACCCGCACGACTTCGCCGGGATCGACGGGCTCGAGGTGCGGGTGGTCGCGCCTAAGTGACCCACCGGTCGATCGTCGGTGGAGACGAAGCGCGGCGACGTCGGGTTACAATCCTCAGAACTCCATGAACCGTTTCAGGAAGGGACGTCGTGCGCTCACCGCTCCTCGAGGTTGACGACCTCAAGACCCACTTCTTCACCGACGACGGCGTCCTCAAGGCCGTGGACGGGGTGTCCTTCGAGGTCGGTCGCGCCGAGACCCTGGGCATCATCGGCGAGAGCGGCTGCGGCAAGAGCATCACGGCGCAGTCGATCCTGCGGATCGTGTCGCGACCGGGCCGAGTCGTCGCCGGATCGATCCGCTTCAACGAGGAGGACGGCCGCAGCACCGACCTCGCCCGCCTGCCGGCGCACGGTCAGCGGCTGCGGGCGATCCGCGGCCACCGGATCGCGATGATCTTCCAGGAGCCGATGACCAGCCTCTCCCCCGTGCACACCATCGGCAACCAGATCATGGAATCGCTGCTGCTGCACCGCACGAACAGTCGCCAGGTGGCGAAGGCGCATGCCATCGCCGCGCTCGAACTCGTGGGCATGCCCAACGCCAAGGCGCGGATCGACGCCTACCCCCACGAGCTCTCCGGTGGCCTGCGGCAGCGCGCGATGATCGCGATGGCGCTCTCGTGCGACCCGGCGCTCCTGATCGCCGACGAGCCCACCACCGCCCTCGACGTGACCATCCAGGCGCAGATCCTGACCCTCATGGCCGACCTCAAAGAGCGCACCCACATGTCGATGCTCTTCATCACCCACGATCTGGGCGTCATCGCCGAGATCGCCGACCGGGTCGCCGTGATGTACCTCGGCAAGATCGTCGAGACCGGGACCGTGCACCAGATCTTTGACGATCCTCTCCACCCGTACACCCGGAAGCTGCTCAAGTCCATCCCGAAGCTGGGCGAGAAGCGCCGGGGGCCGCTCGAGGCGATCGAGGGCACCGTGCCCCTGCCCATGAACCTGCCCCGTCAGTGCCCGTTCTTCGAGCGTTGCCCCGACGCCATGCCCGGGGTCTGCGACCAGGCCATGCCCGAGCTCACCCAGGGCACCGGCCAGCACCCCGTGCGGTGCTTCCTGCACCACCGCGAGATCGAGGAGGAGCAGGTCCATGCGTGAGGCCGCCGAAGCGCCGGCGATGCCAGTGACCGACCTCCCGCGCGCGGCGACCGCGACGGAACCGCTCCTGCGCGTCGAGGGCCTGAAGAAGTACTTCCCGATCGAGAAGGGCTTCCTGCGCCGGCGCACGGGCGTGATCAAGGCCGTCGACGGGGTGTCGCTCGAGGTGATGCCTGGCGAGACCGTCGGGCTGGTAGGCGAATCGGGATCGGGCAAGACGACCTTGGGACGCTGCGTCATGCGTGGCCTGCGGGCGACCGACGGCAGCATCGAGTTCAAGGTCGACGGTCGCTCCGTCGACATGAACACCCTCACCGGCCGGGCGCTCCAACCCGTCCGGAAGCACATCCAGATGGTCTTCCAGGACCCGTACACCTCGCTCGATCCGCGCATGACCGTGCTCGAGATTGTCGGCGAACCGCTCGTCTACGGGCTGAACGCCAAGCGAGCTCAGGTCGAGAAGCGGGTCAAGGAGCTCATGGACGTGGTGGGGCTCAGCACCCGCCACATCAACCGCTACCCGCATGCCTTCAGCGGCGGACAGCGGCAGCGGATCGGGATCGCGCGAGCCATCGCGACCAACCCCAGCCTGATCGTCGCCGACGAGCCGGTCTCGGCCCTGGACGTCTCGATCCAGGCCCAGATCCTGAACCTGCTCGTGGAACTCCAGGAGCGACTCGGGCTCGCCTACCTGTTCGTCGCGCACGACCTGAGCGTCGTGGAGCACATCTCGGACCGGGTGGCAGTGATGTACGTGGGGCAGCTGGTGGAACAGGCCAAGACAGAAGACCTCTTCTCGGCACCCCAGCACCCCTACACCGAGGCGCTCCTCTCGGCGGTGCCCCGCCCCGACCCCCACCGGAAGATGGACCGGATCGTGCTGCGCGGCGACGTGGCGAACCCGGCCGATCCCCCGTCCGGCTGCTACTTCCACCCCCGCTGCCCGTACGCCCGCGACATCTGCAGCGTCGAGAAGCCGGCGCTGCGCGAGATCAAACCGGGCCACCACGCCGCCTGCCACTTCTCCGAGACGCTCGACCTGCAGGGCGTCTCCTAGACAGGGCGTCGCCTAGCGACCGCCGACCGCGTCAGCTGGAGTGCGGATCGGCGGCGTCGCGCAGCCCGTCGCCCACGAAATTGAAGCACAAGACCGTGGCGATGACGAACAGTGCGGGCAGCAACAGCCACGGGTTGACGGCCACGGTCCGCACGTTCTGCGCCTCCTGGAGCATGACCCCCCAGCTCACGACGGGCGCCTTCAGACCCACGCCGATGAAGCTCAGCGCGGTCTCGCCGAGGATCATCTCCGGGATGGCGAGCGTGATGTGGATGATCAGGTAGCTCGCGAAGCCCGGCAGCAGGTGCTTGAGGATGATGGCGAACTGCGAAGCCCCGGCGAAGCGCGCGGCCATCACGAATTCCTCCGTCCGCAACTGGAGGATCTTGCCGCGAACGGTCCGGGCCAGGCCGGTCCAGCCGAGCACCGAGAGCACGAGCGTCTCGAGCAGCAGTCCCTCGCCGA
>JARGGE010000134.1 GCA_029210865.1 Trueperaceae bacterium | reverse complement strand
GACGTCGGGCGCCGCCGTGGGCGAGGATGGGCTCGAGGAGCGTGACCATGACGACCACCCCTGACGCCGCCCGCAGCGGCACCTTCGCGATCGGCGGCGACCTGCCCGTCCATCGGCTCGGCTTCGGCGCGATGCGCGTCACCGGCCCCGGTATCTGGGGCGACCCCGTCGACGGCGCCGAGGCGCGGCGCGTGCTCGCCCGCTTGCCCGAGCTGGGCGTCGACCTCGTCGACACCGCCGATAGCTACGGTCCCTTCGTCAGCGAGGACCTGATCCGCGAGGTGCTGCACCCGTACGGCGGCACCGTCGTCGCCACCAAGGGGGGCCTGACGCGCCACGGCCCCGACGTCTGGCAGCCCGTCGGGCGCCCCGAGTACCTGCGTCAGTGCGTGCTCATGAGCTTGCGCCGTCTGGGCGTCGAGCGCCTCGATCTGTGGCAGCTCCACCGCATCGACTCGAAGGTGCCGCGCGACGAACAGTTCGACGTCATCCGCGCGATGCAGGGCGAGGGCCTGATCCGCCACGTGGGCCTGAGCCAGGTGGGCGTCGAGGACGTCGAGGCCGCCCAGGCCTACTTCCCGGTGGCGACGGTCCAGAACCTCTACCACCTCGCGCGCCGCGACAGCGAGGACGTCTTGGCGTACTGCGAGGCGCACGGCATCGGCTTCATCCCCTGGTTCCCGCTCGCCGCCGGCACCCTGGCGAAGCCCGGCGGGCTGCTCGACCAGGTGGCGCCGCGGTTGGGCGTGACGCACGGTCAGGTGGCGCTCGCGTGGCTGCTGCGCCGCAGCCCGGTCATGCTGCCCATCCCCGGCACCGGTAAGGTCGCCCACCTCGAGGAGAACGTGCGCGCGGCCGACGTCGAGCTGCCCGACGACGTGTTCGCCGAGCTCGACGCCGCCGGCGCGGCGGCCTGGGCGGAGGAGGCGCGGGCGCGCGCGGCCGGCTAGGTCGAGTGGGGAGGGCGCCGACGCGAGCGGCGCCCTCTTCACCAAGGTCCTGACGTGGCCCAGGTTCCGCGTGACGAGCGATCACCGACCTGGCGCTCGCAGGGATCTGCGCGGCCCGCGTCGCGGGCGAGCAGGCCGAACGAGGGCCGTGCGCGCTGCCGATGGCCGGCACGGCCATGAGCGTGAGCAGTTTCTTGGTCGAGGACCGCACGATGGGGGGCGTGTTGATTACGTTGTCGATGTATCCAAAACGAACGTATCTAAGCGGTGTGATAAGGCAGATTATCAAAGATTGAGCGCTCCGACCGGTCCTGTGACGCGGCGCCGGGCGCCCGATGCAACCGCCCCGCAACCTCACCGCGACTACCCTCGCTGCATGCGGTTCGGAGCGTTCACCTTCACCGAAGTCGGCTTCGTGGCGTGGGCGGTCGCCCAGTCGCTCGTCACGATCGCGCTCGTCGTCTACCTGGTGCTGCTGGCGCGACGCCACGTGCGCGCCCAGGAACGCATCGCCACCGCGCTCGAACGCGAGCGCAGCGGCGGACCCAGCGCGGCGCGCTGAGGACCCGCCGCCGCGCACGACGTCGGTCGTCAGTGGTGGCGGTCGGCCTCCGCCTCGGCCTTGGTCGCGTGCACCGTGCCGTCCGCGTGCTCGGGCGGTGTGTAGATCGTGTACAGCTTGAGCGGCTCGTCGCTCGAGGTGTTGACGACGTCGTGCTCGGTGCCGGCGGAGATCACGACCGCCCAGCCCGCCTCGAGCCTGTGCTCGACGCCGTCCAGGACGGCTTTTCCGACGCCTTCCTCGACCCTCACGAACTGGTCGATGTCGGGGTGGGTCTCGAGACCGATGCTCTCCCCCGGCGCGAGGGACATGACCACCAACTGGCTCTTCGGACCCGTGTAGAGGACCTCGCGGAAGTACCGGTTCTCCTCGGTGCGCTTCTCGATGTCGGTGACGTAGCTCATGGAGCCTCCTCGCGGAGTCGGCACGCGCGCGGTCCCGGCCGGGGTCGAACGCGGACCCGGCTCCACCCGCAGGGTACCGCCAGGGCCACGCCGCGCGCCGTGCGACGGGCACCCCGCCGTACGCTGGCGCCACGCTCTACACCACCTTCTCCCTGACCGCCCGCTGCCCCCGCACCGGCCAGTTCGGCGTCGCCGTCGCCACCCGCGTCCCCGCGGTGGGCGCGGCGGTACCCCACGCGCGCGCCGGCGTCGGCGCGATCGCCACCCAGGCCTGGACCAACCCCTACATCGGCCTCGACGGGCTCGACCTGCTCGCCGCGGGCGCCAGCGCCGCGCAGGTGGTGGCCGCCGGTAACCTGCTCGCCGGACCCGCGGTGCTCGACGCGATGGCGACGGCGTTCACGGCGGGACCCGACGACGAGCTCCAGGTGCGGCTGCTCGCGGCGCTCGCAGCCGGGCAGGCCGCGGGCGGCGACAAGCGCGGGAAGCAATCGGCCGCACTCAAGGTGGTCGACCGCGAGGACTACCCCTTCATCGACCTGCGCGTCGACGAGCACGCCGACCCGATCCCCGAGCTGCAGCGCGTGTACGCGGTCTGGAACGAGCAACTGCGGCCGCACCTGGCCTCGCGCGCCACGCGCGCGTACCTCGAGGCGCGCAGCGGGCACGCGCGGCCGCGCTTGCCAGGCTGACGCGGCGCGCCGCGAACCGGACGCGCGGCGCGGGGTCGTGCTCGCCGCGGCCGGCCGCTCAGGCGAAGAGGTCGCCGCTCAGGTAGCGGTCGCCGCGGTCGCAGGCGATGAAGACGATGGTGGCCTCCTCGAGGTCGCGCGCCACCTCGAGCGCCGCCGCCAGCGCGCCGCCCGAGCTCATGCCGGCGAAGACCCCGGCCTCGCGCGCGAGCCGCCGCGCGCCCGCCCGCGCCGCCTCGGCCGAGACGTCGACCACGCGATCGACCCGCTCGGGCTCGAAGATGCGCGGCACGAACGCGGGCGACCAGCGCCGGATGCCGGGGATGCTCGCGCCGGCAGCGGGCTGGGTGCCGACGATCGTCACCCCGGAGTTCCGCGCCTTCAGCGCCCGCGAGACGCCCATGATCGTGCCGGTGGTGCCCATCGCCGAGACGAAGTGGGTGACGCGCCCCTCGGTGGCCTCCCAGATCTCGGGGCCGGTGGTGCGCTCGTGGGCGCGCCAGTTGTCGGGGTTGGCGAACTGGTCGAGGCTCACGTACCCCTCCTCCGCCACCATCCGTTGGGCGAGCTGCCGCGAGAACTCGATCGTTCGCGCGGCCGGCGTCAGGCGCACCTCGGCGCCGTACGCGCGCATGGTGCGCACGCGCTCCTCGGTGGCGTCGTCGGGCATCAGCAGCGTGAGGCGCACGCCGAGCTGCGGCGCGATCATCGCAAGGGCGATGCCCGTGTTGCCGCTCGTCGCCTCGACCACGCGGTCGCCTGCACGCAGCTCGCCGCGCTCGAGCGCCCCGCGCAGCATCCCGAGCGCCGCGCGGTCCTTGACGCTCCCGCCCGGGTTCTGCCCCTCGAGCTTGGCCAGCAGCCGCACGCCGGGGCGCGGAGCGAAGCCCGCGAGCTCGACGAGCGGCGTCCGCCCGATCAGGTCGAGGACGGTCACGCGCCGTACCGGACCGCGCCGGCGGTCTCGACGGGGCGGTAGGTCAGCTTGGTGAAGGGCGGCACCGAGCGGGTGAGCCAGACGTTGCCGCCGACGACGCTGTCGTGGCCGACCACCGTCTCGCCGCCGAGGATGGTGGCGCCGGCGTACACGACCACCCGGTCCTCGAGCGTGGGGTGGCGCTTGCGCGCCGCGTCCTCCTTGCGCACGCTCAGGCCGCCGAGCGTGACGCCCTGGTAGAGCTTGACGTCGTCGCCCACCACGGCGGTCTCGCCGATGACGACGCCGGTGCCGTGGTCGATGCAGAAGCGGCGGCCGATGCGCGCCGCCGGGTGGACGTCGATGCCGGTGCTGCGGTGCGCGTGGGCGGCGATCATGCGCGCGAGCGTGCGGGCGCCAGGGCCCAGCAGCGCGTGCGCGACGCGGTGCGCGGCGATCGCGTAGAAGCCGGGGTAGGTGCGGATCACCTCGGCGCGACCCTGGGCGGCCGGGTCGCCGTCGACGATCGCCTGGGCGTCCTCGTCCAGGCGAGCGTGCAGGTCGGGGAGGTCCGCGAGGAAGGTGCGGGCGAGCGACGGGGCCCGTTCGGGGGCGTCGGGGCACTCGCCGAGCAGGTGGGCGAGGCGGCGGCGCAGAGACTCGGCCTCGTCGCGCAGCGCGTCGAGGCTGGTGAGGCGCCGGCGCGCGAGCTCGGGGAAGGCGAAGCCGAGCAGGTCGTCGAGCCAGGCGGTGACCTCGGCGGGCGCCGGGCAGCCGTGGCAGGCGCGGTGGGCAGCGAGGCGCTCGTGGAGGAAGGCCTCGTCGAGCCCGGCGGCCGGGCGCGCTTCCGGCATGGGCACAGCGGCCGGGTGTGGCTCGAGGGTGGGCACGGTGGCCGGATGGGCGGGGATGGGGTCGGCCATGTGGTGAGGGTACGGCGCGCGCTCGGGAGGGTCTGACGTTCGGCCGACGTCGTCGGCGCCTAGGATGCCTCGCTCGTCCCAGGGTCGACCACGAAGGGTTCGACGAGGTCGACGACGCGCCGGGCGGACGTGAAGGCGCGATCGGCGTCGTCGCGGCCGTAGAACTCGCCGGCGGCAGGTCCTCGGCCCCGTAGAAGGCGAGCTCGCGATCGCGCCTGAGGGTGCGCGAGATGGCCGCGAGTTCGTCGACGTGCGGTTCGAGCGCCTCAGGCAAGCGCGTCCGCTCGGCCCGCAGGATGGGGGCCAGGTCGCGCTCCCACGTGTCACCGATGCCGACCTCCCGCAAGAACCCGTCGACCGCGAGGTCGACGACCTCCTCGGACTCGCACACGACGTCCGCCCAGCTTCCACCGTCCATCAGCACGGCGATCGCCCCCAGACGGAGCCGAGCGCGGTTGACGTAATCCTTGGCAAGCGTGGGGGTTCCGCATCAGATCGCTGTCCATGGTGTGTTCTGGCGGCTGCCGTGAGCCGGTTCGCCGGCTTCGAGCCGGATGCGATCCGTCGCCCCTGGACTCATCCCTCCTTCCGCACCTTCCACACCAGCTCCGAGGGCCAGTTCCGCGCCCAGGCGGCGTCGACGAAGAAGCGCTGACCCTGGTCGTCCGGGCTCGGCCGTGGCTCGCAGACGTCGAGCACCTCGAAGCCGACCTCGCGGAAGAGCGCGAACCAGCCCTCGAAGGGCAGCGTGAACTCGATGCCGCCCGGGTCCTCGGCCACTTCGCGCCAGTCGGTGCGGTGCAGGTCGAAGTACGGCCGCACCAGCGTCTCCCCCACCGCGGACCCGTCCCACGGGCTGCAGACGGTTGCGAAGGGGTGGTGGCCGAGGGAGGCGAGCCGACCACCGCGAACCAGAAGCTGGTGCGCCTCGCGCAACCACACGTGGGGGTCGCACCAGATGGCGGCGCCGTACTCGCTGATCGCGAAGTCGAAGCTCGCGTCGGCGAAGGGGGTGGCTTCCGCGCTGCCGTGGTGCAGCGTCAGGGCGGCGCCGTGCGCGCCGGCGAGCCGGCGTGCGGTGGCGAGCTGCGCCTCGCTGACGTCGATGCCGGTGCACACGGCACCGCGGCGCGCCATCCAGCCGCTGACGTACCCGGTGCCGCAGCCGAACTCGATCGCGCGCATGCCGGGTTCGAGGCCGTCGAGCAGGCCGAGATCACGCTCGGGCACGCCCCAGATGCCCCACGTGGGCTCGGGCTGCGCCCAGTTGCGCTGGCCGGAGGCGACCCAGTCGGTCGCCATGGCGTTCCAGTAGCGCCGGTTCTCGGCGGCGTGCTCGGGCAGGGCGGCGAGCGGATCGGGGTCCATGGCGGGAGCGTAGCGCGCGGCACGGCGTCGCCGCCGGACGAACGCCGCCCCGCGAGCGGGGGCTCGCGGGGCGGCGGGTCGTACGGAAGCGTCGTGGGGCTATTGGGGGAGCAGGAACGTATTGACGAAGTCGAGCACGTTCTGGCGGTCCATCCGGAAGACCCCGCCGGTCCCGGCGCAGTTGCCGTTGATCCCGAAGGAGGTGACGCCCGCCACGACGTTCGAGTCGCCCAGGAAGTTCGGGCCACCGGAGTCGCCGAAACAGGTACCGCCGGTCGACGCGTTGTTCGAGAGCAGCATCGAGAAGTCGCCGGTGAAGCCGGGGACGTTGATCTGCAGGAGGTGGGGGGTGGCCACCATGCGGACGCGGTCCGCTTGGGTCTTCCGGGACACCGCGTCCGGGAAGCTCTGCTGCAGGCCGTAGCCGACCGCCGTGAAGGTGGTGTCCTGCTTGCCACGCCGCGTCTTGAGCGCATCCAACATGTCCACGTCCGGGAGTTGGCCGTATTCGGCCATCAGCATCGGCGCGTCCAGCACGACGACGCCGACATCATGGACGAAGAACGGGGCCGTGTAGAACTCGGGATGCACGTACGGGTCCCCACCGACCTGGCCGTTGAACGGGTACCCATTGCCCGGGATACCCGACTCGACATCTGCATCGAACCAGATCTCCACGTGCTCGGCGGGCGTCGCGGTGCAGTGGCCTGCAGTAAGGAACACCGAGGGCGAGATCAGCGTCCCGCTACAGCGCCAGAGCGGTGCGTACAAACCGGTTTCGGGGTTGATGGCCTGCGCGACCATGAGCCCGACGAAGGGATGGTCCGGTCCATCGAGTTGCCCATCGGTGATCGACGTCCCGATCTCCCCCTCGAGCTCCGGCACTGAAGCGTCCGTCGCCGACGAGCACGCCGCCAACAGCGCTACCGTCGCCAACCCGGTCAGCGCACCTACGAACCCCCTGCGTCGATCCATGTCGGGCCTCCTGGACGGGAACCCCGCCGACGACCCGGCCTCAGCGCGGTGCAGCGTCCGCTGGGCAGAGGGCGTTCGCGGTCGTTCCTCGTACCGGTAACCTACACCTTCAAGGGGCCAATGTCCCGCCATCGATCACGCCGTGCGGACTCGGCGTGCGTCGAAGCCGCGAGGCAACGGCCCGGCTCGAGGGCATCACCCGGCCGAGCGATCGCGACCAGGGTCACCGCCCGTCAGAAGACGACACCGGCGGCCAAGACGATGTTGCTGTAGGGGGTGAACTCGCCGGTCCGGACGACCGCCTTGGCGCCGCGGACCGTCGCTTGCAGCTCCGCATGGGGCACGCGCTCCAGCGCGATCGCACTGGGCCACGCGGCCTGGAACGCCGCGCTCATGGCGGGCGACACCGCCGCCATCTCCTCGTCGATGGTGGCGCGTTCGACGTGCAGTTCGGTGAGCACCACCTCGAGGGTCTCGAGGAAGCCCGGGACCCCCTCGCGGAGCGCCAGGTCGATGACGGGCAACCCGGGCGGCACGGGCAGGCCGGCGTCGCCGATGACCAGG
>JARGGE010000133.1 GCA_029210865.1 Trueperaceae bacterium | reverse complement strand
ACCCCAGCGGTGCCGCCGAACTCGTCGACGACGATCGCCATGTGGTTCTTGCGCACCCGCATGTCGCGCATCAGGTCCAAGACCGAGCTCGTCTCGGGCACGTACTGCGCCGGCTGCATCAGGTCGCCGATCCGCGTCGCGTCGAGCGCCTCGGTCTGCCCCAGGTAGCGCAGCAGGTCGCGCGCGTAGACGATGCCGCGGACGTCGTCGATCGACTCCCGGTAGACCGGGAGGCGGCTGTAGCCGTGCTCGGTGGTCGCGGCCAGCAGGTCGCGGAGGCTGGCCTCGTGCGAGATCGCGACGACGTCCACGCGCGGCGTCATGACCTCGCGCACCACCGTCTCCTCGAGGTCGATGACGCCCTTGATCATCTCCTGCTCGGTCGCCTCGATGACGCCCGACTCCTCGGCGGAGCGCAGCATCAGCCGCAGCTCGTTCTCGGTGATGAGCGGGTCGTTCGACGGCTCCAACCGGAAGAGCCGCAAGACGAGCGTGGTGAACCAGGCGAACGCGCGCCCCACCGGGTAGAAGAACACCGACAGCCAGTACACCGGCCGGATGGCCAGCCGCGCGAAGCCGACCGGATGGTGCACCGCGATCGACTTGGGGGTGATCTCGCCGACGATCAGCACGAGCACGGTCATGGTGGCGGTCGCGTACGCCACCGCCGACGCCTCGGAGAAGCCGACCTGGCGCGAGAGCTGGAGGCTCATCTGGGTCACGAGCGCGGTCGCGGCGATGTTGACGAGGTTGTTGCCGATGAGCAGCGTCGTGATGAAGCGCGTCGGGTTGCGTTCCAAGAGCGCGAAGTGGCCGCTCGGATCGCGGCCCTCCTCGCGGATCTGGCGCAGCTTCCAGTCGCCCAGCGCGGTCAGCGCCGTCTCGGAGCCGGACATGAGCCCCGAGAGCACCAAGAGCACGACGAGCAGCGCCACCTGACCGGGACCGATGGCGGCCGTCACGGCGGCCTCCCCTTGCGCGAAGGCGCCGGAGAGGACGCCCACGAGCACGGGAAGCGGCAGGATCAGGAGGAGGGAGGTCGTTCGTCGAGGTCGACTCGGCGGTTGTTCGTCCATCAGCTACGCGGACTGTAGCACGCACCCGGCGGGCGGCGCGGGACCGGCGACGACGCGGCCCCGGGGGACGGTAGACTCCGAGCGTGTACGTGGCGGTCGCGGGCAACATCGGCGCAGGCAAGTCGACCCTGACGCGGCTCCTGTCGGAGCGCTTCCACCTCAAGCCGGTGTTCGAAGCGGTCGACGAGAACCCGTACCTGGCCGATTTCTACCGCGACATGCCGCGCTACGCGTTCCATTCGCAGATGTTCTTCCTGGCGGCGCGGCTGCGCCAGCACCTGTCGCAGGTGAACCCCGGCGACCGCGTCATCCAGGACCGCACCGTCTACGAGGACGCGGCGGTGTTCGCACGCCAGCTCCACGACAGCGGCGTGATGGACGCCCGCGACTTCGCGAGCTACACGACGATGTACGACGCCATCCAGCGGGCGCTGCGGCCGCCCGACCTGCTGGTCTACCTGCGCGCGTCCCTGCCGACGCTGCGGCGCCACATCCAGCAACGCGGGCGCGGGTACGAACAGCACATCGAGGACGGCTACCTCGAGCGCGTCGGGCGCCTGTACGAGGCGTGGGTCGAGGACTACGACCTGTCGCCCGTCGTGGTGATCGACGCCGATCGGTACGACGTGCTGCTCCGCGCCGACGACCGCGAGGCCGTGTTCGAGACCCTGGAGCGCCACGGCGTGGCGGCGCCGGTGGTGCGGTGACGCCAGCCGGCGTGCCGGCACCCCACGCCGTGCCGCTGGGTCGGCTGCTTCGCGAGGCGCTTGGCGAACGGGCCCCGCTGGGCGACCTCGGCGACGCGACCACCGCGCTCGTCACCGGCGTCGTCCAGCGCGCCGACCGGGCGCAACCGGGCGCGCTCTTCGTCGCGCGCGTCGGCGCGGTGGTCGACGGCCACGACCATGCAGCGGAGGCGATCGCTCGCGGGGCGGTGGCCGTCGCGGGCACCCGCGACGCGGTCCCCGACCTGCCGGTCCCCTACGTCCACGTCGACGACGACCGCTGGGCGACGTCGGCGCTCGCCGCGGCCTTCCACGGCTTCCCAGCGCGCTCGCTGCGGGTCGCCGGCGTGACCGGCACCGACGGCAAGACCACGACGAGCACGCTGCTCCACCACCTGCTCCAGGGCGACGCCGCCGAGCCGGTCGCCTCGCTCCTCTCCTCTGCCCTCGCCCGGATCGGAACCGCGTCGGCAGCGCTCGAGGGGCACTTCACCACCCCCGAGGCCACCGAGGTGCAGGCGCACCTGGCCGCCGCGCGCGACGCGGGCGCGCGCTTCGCGGTCGTCGAGTCGAGCTCGCACGGCGCCAGCCTGCAGCGGCTCGCCCACGTGCGGTACGACGTCATGGCCTGGACGAACCTCAGCCCCGAGCACCTCGACCACCACAAGACCTACGCCGCCTATCGGGCGGCGAAGGCGGGGCTGGTCGCGCGCGCGGCTGCCGCCGTGCTCCACCGCGACGACCCCGAGTACCCCTTCTTCGCGGACGCGGCGCCCGCGCGGCAGGTGACCTTCGGCCGCGGGCCGAGCGCCGACGTGTGGGCGGACGCGATCGAGGCCGGACCCACGGGCCTGCGCTTCGTGGTGGTCGCGGGCGACGACCGCCATCCGGCGACGCTCCCGATGGTGGGGGACTTCAACGTCCTCAACGCGCTGGCGGCCCTCGCGACGGCGCGCGAGCTGGGGGTGCCACTCGACGTGTCGGTGCCACGCCTGGCGACGTTCGGGGGCGTCCCGGGACGGATGCAGCTGGTGGCCACCGAGCCCTGCAGCGTGGTGGTGGACTTCGCCCACACGCCGGACGCGCTCGCCAAGGCGCTCGCGGCCGTCGCGCCCGCCCCCGGCGGGCGGCGGCTGGTGGTCGTCGGGGCCGCCGGCGAGCGCGACCCCGGCAAGCGCGCCCCGCTGGGGGCCGCCGCGGTGCGCGGTGCGGACTTCGCCGTGTTCACCGAGGAGGACCACCGCAGCGAGGACCTCGAGGCGATCCTCGAGCGGATGGCGGCCGGCGCCCGCGCCGTGGGCGGCGTCGAGGGGCGCGACTTCGTCCGCGTGGGCGACCGCCGCGCCGCCATCGCGCGCGCGCTGGCGGAGGCGCGCCCCGGCGACTTGATCCTCCTGGCCGGCAAGGGGCACGAGCGGACGCTCGAGCGCGGGTCCGAGGCGCTGCCGTGGGACGAGGCGGCCGCGGCGCTCGCCGCGGCCGCAGAGGTGGCCGCTCGCCGCTGAGGACCCGCCGACGGTGGCCACCGCGGCCGCACGCCGCTGAGGACCTGGCGACGGTGACCGCCGCGGCCGCTCGCGCACCCGCGTAGCATGGACCCATGACCGCTCCCGTCCGCGCCCTCGACGTCATCGCCCACAAACGCGACGGCGGCGCGCACGACCGCGCCACCCTCGAAGCCTTCCTCGGCGCCTACGTGCGCGGCGAGGTCCCCGACTACCAGGTCGCCGCCTGGCTCATGGCGGTCGTGTGGCGGGGCATGACACCGCAGGAGACCGCCGACCTGACCGAGGTCATGGCCGCCAGCGGCGACGTCCTCGACCTGTCCGATCTGCCGCACACCGTCGACAAGCACTCCACCGGCGGGGTCGGCGACAAGACCACGCTGGTGCTCGCCCCGCTCCTGGCCGCGCTGGGTGCCACCGTCGCCAAGATGTCGGGCCGCGGCCTCGGCCACACCGGCGGGACGGTCGACAAGCTCGAGGCGATCCCCGGCTTCCGCTCCACGCTCGACGAACGCGCGTTCCTCGAGCAGGTGCGCACCGTGGGGGTGGCGGTGACGGGACAGTCGAAGGACCTCGCGCCGGCCGACGGCCTCCTCTACGCGCTCCGCGACGCCACGGGCACGGTCGCCTCGCTCCCGCTGATCGCGAGTAGCATCATGAGCAAGAAGCTGGCCGGCGGCGCCCACAGCCTGGTGCTCGACGTCAAGGTGGGCAGCGGGGCTTTCATGAAGACCGAGGCGGACGCCCGCGCGCTCGCCGAGGCGATGGTCGACATCGGCCGGCGCGCCGGCCGGAACGTGCGCGCGGTGCTCTCGAGCATGGCCGAACCGCTCGGCCACGCGGTCGGCAACGCGCTCGAGGTGCGCGAGGCCATGGCGGTCCTGCGCGGCGGCGGGCCCGCCGACCTGCGCGTGCTCGTGGTCGCCCTGGCCGCGGAAGTGCTCGACGCCACCGGCCTGCGGCACGACGCCGCGAGCGTCGCGGCGGCGCTCGACGACGGCCGCGCCTTCGCGCGCTTCGAGCGCTGGGTGGCGGCGCAGGGGGGCGACGTGGCGGCGCTCGACCACCTCGAGGTCGCGCCAGGCGAGGCGTCCTGGACGGCGCCCGTCGACGGCGTGGTGGCCGCCTACGACGCCGAGGCGATCGGGCGCGCGGTGCAGCGCCTGGGCGGCGGTCGCGCGAGCAAGAGCGACGTCCTCGACCTGGGCGTGGGGCTGACGCTCCACGCGAAGGTCGGCGACCGGGTGCGGCGCGGCGAGGTGCTGGCGACGCTCCACCACCGCGACGGGCGCGGGCTCGACGCGGCGCTGGCGGCCCTGGCGGGGGCGGCCGAGATCCGCGACACCGCCGCGCCGGGGCCGCTGCTGCTCGGGACGGTCGGGCGACCGGGCGGCGACGGCGGGCCCGCCGCGAGCGACCGCGCTTGACACGCCCCCTGCCCCTCGTGTACCCTTTCTTTTGCGTCCATCGCGGGGTGGAGCAGTCTGGTAGCTCGTCGGGCTCATAACCCGAAGGTCACAGGTTCAAATCCTGTCCCCGCAACCACACGCCTTCGGGGCCCCCTGATCGGGGGCCCCGAACCCGTTCGGGGGTCACCGTCGGGGGACCCCAACGTTCGGCACGACCGCGCCCGGAAGCCCGGGCCGAGAGGACCCACCATGTCCGACGACCACCTCCACCCCCACCACGACGACACGGCCGAGCTTCCCGACGCCGACGCGACCGAGGCCGACGCGGTTGCGGCCGACCCGGATGGTCCGACGCTCGCCGAACCGTTCTCCTTCGCGCCGGTCGGCAGCGAGCCGACCCGCGCGGGCTTCGTCGCGATCGTCGGCAAGCCGAACGTCGGCAAGTCCACGCTCCTGAACACGCTGCTCGGCGTCAAGGTCGCGCCGATCTCCTCGAAGCCGCAGACCACCCGCCGCGGCGTCCGCGGCATCTACTCCGCCGACCACCGTCAGCTCGTGTTCGTCGACACCCCCGGGTTCCACCGGGGCGTCGACGCGCTCGACAAGGCGATGGCGCAGGAGGTTCGCGAGGCCGTCGTCGACGTCGAGCTCATCCTCTGGGTGGTCGACCTGCGGCGCCCGCCAGGCGACGAGGACAAGGGGGTCGCGCGCTTCCTGCAGGGGCTCGGTCCCGACGTGCGCGTCTGGCTCGTGGGCAACAAGATCGACGTCGCGAAGTACCCGGACGAGGCGCTCGCGCTCTACCGCGACCTCTACCCCAAACGCGAGCGCGAGGTGGTGCTCTCGGCCCTCGCCGACCCCAAGGCCGTCTACGCGCTGCGCGAGGACCTGCTGGCGCTGCTGCCCGAGAGCCCGTGGTACTTCCCGGGCGACGCCAGCTCCGACCAGACGCGCGAGCAGTGGGCGGGCGAGATCGTGCGCGAGGCCGCGATGGTCCACCTGCGCCAGGAGCTGCCGTACGCGGTCGCGGTGCAGACGATCGAATGGCGCGACCCGCGCCCCGGCAAGGACGAGCCGCTGGTCATCGTCGCCGAGATCTGGGTCGAGAAGGTCGGCCACCGCCCGATCGTCCTCGGCAAGGGCGGCAAGATGATCCGCGAGATCGGCAAGACGGCGCGCAAGCAGCTCGAGATCTTCCTGAACACGAAGGTCTACCTGGAGCTCGACGTCGTCGTCCGCCGCGACTGGCGCGACGACCGCGAGGCGCTGCGCGAGCTCGGCTTCCCCGTCTGAAGGGCCGGACGTGCCGATCGCGGCGCGCTGGCGCCGCCTCGACCGCCTGCCGCCCGCCCGCGGCCGCGACCCGATGCCCGGAGTGTACGAGCTCGCCGACACCGACAAGCGCGTGATCTACGTGGGCCAGTCGGCGGTCGACGTCCCCAACCGGCTGCGCCAGCACCTCGCGGCCGGCGGCTGCGTCGCCGAGCACGCGGCCTTCTGGCGGCAGGCCTACTCGCGCGTGCCGCAGGCCGACGAGGCCGCGCTGCTGGCGACGCACCGGGAGCGCCACGGCGACCTGCCGCCCTGCAACCGGGCGACGCCCAAGACCCGCGGCGCCCGGCGGCGCCTGGCCGAGCGATCTGGCGGGCGCTGAACCCTCGGGCGGGCGTCGAGCACGCGGTCCGATCCGATCCCGCGCGTCCCTGTGGGGTTCTCCGCGCCGGACGCGACGAGCGCCGTGATATACAGGATGGAAGCGAAGGACCACCCAGGCCCTTCGGACTCATCTTGGAGGCATCGCATGCGCAAGCTGCTCCTGTCCATCATCGCCGTCGCCGCCCTCGGCACCGGCGCCGCGTTCGCTCAGTCCGGCTTCTGGGCCGGCGTCAGCGGCGGCTACCCGGGCGCCGAAGCCCACTTCGGCGTCGAGAACGTCTTCGCGGGCCTCGACCTGCGCGGCAACGTCGGCTACTCGTACCGCGCGGGTGCCCTGACCGTCGGTGCCGACGTCCTCTACGGCATCGAGCTCGACACCGGCGCCCTCCCGCTCGACACCTACGTCGGTGGCGGCGCGACCCTCGTCCTCGAATCCAACCTGTTCGCGACCGCGAACCTCTTCGGCGGCATCGAGTACCGCCTCGGCGAGGTCGGCCTGCCCGAAGGCGGCGTCTTCCTCGAGGTCGGCCCGACCATCCGTCTGCCCTTCGCGCTCGGCGTCACCGCGCGCCTCGGCTTCAACTACCACTTCTGATCGCAGGCTCGGCGCGCTGACGCGTCGAACGATCGAGCGCTCCGGACGGGTTCCGTCCGGGGCGCTCGCTTTGGCGCCGCGCGGGCCCGGAGGCGGGGTTCCCCACAGCCGCACCCGCGTTCGGCGCTCAGCCGCAGGCGTAGAGCAGGTCGGCGATCGCCCGCAGCATGCGTTCGCTGGTCACGCCGCGGCGCTTGAGCGAGAACCCGGGCGGGTAGGTGGTGCGCTCGACCGGCACCCCCAGCTCGCGGATCGCGCGCGCGTCGTAGTCGATGTCGGCGTGGTGGAAGGCCACCTGGACGTCGGTGAGGTGGGCGGTGATCGTCGCCACCCCCTTGCCGGCGGCGAGCAGACGCAGCTTGGCGAGCTCGACGAAGGCCTTGACCTCGG
>JARGGE010000132.1 GCA_029210865.1 Trueperaceae bacterium | reverse complement strand
CGCCACCGCAAGGCACCGAACGTCCAGACCGTGCCGGCAGGCGTTGGCAGCAACCAGATAGCCGTCGCCCCCGTTGTTGCCTGGGCCCGCGAGCACGACCACCCGCCGGGCGGCGGGCGCGAACCGGACGGCGACGCCGGCCACCGCGAGGCCGGCGCGCGCCATGAGCACGTCGGGGGGGTGGCCGGCGGAAGCGGCGGCGGCGTCGAGCGCCGCGACGTCCTGAGCGCGCAGCACGATCATGGGGCCATGCTACGGGGTGTGGGTGGTCAGGCCAGCGTGCGGTCGATGCGCTCGAGCGTGGCCGCGTCGAGCACGACCTCGGCGGCCGCGACCGTCTCCTCGATCTGGGCGACCTTGGTGGCGCCGGTGATCACGCTCGAGACGCCGCTCTGGCGCAGCACCCACGCGAGCGCGAGCTGCGCGCGGGTGATGCCGAGCTCGTCGGCGATCGGCTTGAGCGCCTTGACCTTGGCGACGTTGGCCTCGGTGAGGAAGCGCTCGCGGAAGCCGTCGTTGTCGGCGAAGCGCGAACCCGCCGGCACGCCGTCGTCGTACTTGCCCGTCAGCATGCCCATCGCGAGCGGGCTCCACACGACCAGCCCGATCCCCTTGGGTTCGGTGGTCGGCAGGACCTGCTCCTCGACCCGCTCGCGGTAGAGCATCGAGTACTGCGGCTGCTCGGTCACGGGTGCGACCAGGCCGTTCGCCGTGGCGTACGTGTGCGCCTCGGCGATCTGCGCGGGCGTCCACTCGCTCGTGCCCCAGTAGTGGGCGCGGCCGCTGCGGACGACGTCGCTGAAGGCGTCGACGATCTCTTCCATCGGCGTCTCGGGGTCGTAGCGGTGCGCGAAGTACAGGTCGACGTAATCGGTCTGCAGGCGTTCGAGCGACAGGTCGATCGACTCCAGGACGTGCTTGCGCGACAGGCCGCGGTCGTTGACGCCGTCGGACATGGGCCAGAAGACCTTGGTCGACAGGACGAGCTGGTGGCGGGGGATGGCCAGGTCGGCGAAGACCTCGCCCATGAAGGTCTCGCCCGCGCCGCGCGCGTACGCGTCGGCGTTGTCGAAGAAGTTGACGCCCTTCTCGAAGGCCTTGGCCACGATGTCGGTGATCAGCTGCTTGTCTTGGACGGAGCCTCCGTAGGTGGTCCAGGCGCCGAGGCTGACGGCGCTCACCTTCATGCCGGTTCGGCCGAGTCTGCGGTAGTTCATCAGGGTTGCCTCCGTTCCCCATGCTACCCGGGCGCTCCAGGAGCGGCGGTCGGGTGGCGAGGCGGCGCGGCGCGGCGCGTCCGAGGCCGAGGTGATCCGGGCCGCGGTACGCGACGCGGTGGTGCGGCCCGTGCCGGCGGCCGGCCTCTTCGAGGCCGAGCCCTTCGCCGAACGCGTCGACGAGCTCCTCGACGGGTTCGGCGAGCGGTGATCGTCGCGGACACGAGCGGTCTCGTGGCGCTGTTCAACCGCTCGGAGCCGAGCCACGCGGCGGTCGTCGAGGCGGTGCGCGCCACCCGCGCGCCGTTGGTCGTCTCGCCGTTCGTCGTCGCGGAGGTCGACCGTCTGGTCGCGACGCGGGTCGGCGCGCGCGCCGCGGTGGCGGTGCTCCGCGAGCTGGCGGGGGGCGCCTACGTGCTGCCGGCGCTCGACGAGGACGACCTGCGCGTCGCCGCCGACGTCATGGAGCGGTACGTCGACCAGGCGATCGGGGTGGCCGACGCGTCGCTCGTCGTCATCGCCGATCGCTACGCCACCCGGCGGCTGTTGACGCTCGACCGAAGGCGCTTCGAGGTGGTGCACACCGCGGGCGGGACGCCCTTCGAGCTGCTGCCCTGACGCCGTGACCGCTCGGTAGGATGCGGCATGCCCACCGACGACGCCGGCCGCCCGGTCGACCTCCCCGCCGACCTCGAGGCGCGCCTCGGCGCCCCCGGCGCCTTCCCCTACACCCGTGGGGTGCACGAGCGCATGTACGCCGACGGTCGGCTCTGGACGATGCGCCAGTACGCCGGCTTCGCTACCGCGGAGGAGACGAACGCGCGGTACCGGCACCTGCTGGCGCAGGGGGTGACCGGGCTCTCGGTCGCCTTCGACCTGCCGACCCAGTTGGGCCTCGACCCCGACGACGCGCGCGCGTCCGGTGAGGTGGGGCGCGTGGGGGTCTCGATCGCCACGGTCGACGACGTGGCCGCGCTGTTCGACGGCATCCCGCTCGCCGACGTCACCACCTCGATGACGATCAACGCGCCGGCGGCGATGCTACTGGCGCTGTACACGCTGGAGGCGGAGCGCCAGGGGGCGCCGCTGGCGGCGCTCGGTGGCACCGTCCAGAACGACGTCCTCAAGGAGTACGTGGCGCGCGGGACGTACATCTTCCCACCGGCGCCGTCGCTGCGCCTCACCGTCGACCTCATGCGCTGGTGCGCGGAGCACGTGCCGCGCTGGAACACGATCAGCGTCAGCGGCTACCACATGCGCGAGGCGGGCAGCACGGCCGCCCAGGAGGTCGCCTTCACGCTGGCCGACGCGGTCGCCTACGTCCGCGCCGCGCAGGCGGTGGGGCTCGACGTCGACCGGGTCGCGCCGCGGCTCTCGTTCTTCTTCGCCTGCCATGGCGACGTCTTCGAGGAGGCGGCGAAGTTCCGCGCCGCGCGCCGCTTGTGGGCGCACCTGGCGCGCGACGTGCTGCGCGCGCGCGACCCCCGCTCGCAGATGCTGCGCTTCCACACCCAGACCGGGGGCAGCACGCTGACCGCGCAGCAGCCACTGGTGAACGTGGTCCGCACCGCCTACCAGGCGCTCGCCGCGGTGCTGGGCGGCACCCAGAGCCTCCACACGAACGCCTACGACGAGGCGCTCGGGCTGCCGACCGCCGAGAGCGCCACGCTGGCGCTGCGTACGCAGCAGGTGCTCGCCTTCGAAACCGGGATCCCGAGCGCCGTCGACCCGCTCGCCGGTTCGGTGCACGTCGAGGCGCTCACCGACCGGCTCGAGGCCGAGGCGCGCGCCTGGTTCGACCGGATCGAGGAGCGCGGCGGCGCCGTGGCGGCGATCGAGGCGGGCTACCTGCAGGAGGCGATCGAGGAGGCGGCGTACGCCTTCCAGAAAGACGTCGAGTCGGGCGCTCGGGTGGTGGTGGGCGTCAACCGCTTCGTCGACGACGCCCCGGTGGACGTGCCCGTGCAGGCGATCGACCCGCAGGTCGAGCCGTCGCGGCGGAGCGCCCTGGCGCGCTTCCGCGCGGCCCGCGACGGCGCCGCGGCGTCCGATGCGGTCGCGCGGCTGGTGGCGGCGGCGCGGGGCGACGCGCCGCTGATGGAGCCGCTGCGCGACGCGCTGCACGCTAGGGCAACGCTCGGCGAGGTCGCCGACGGGCTGCGCGCCGTGTGGGGCGAGCACCGGGGGTAGGTCGGGGCGGGCCTCAGGCCCCGGGGTCGGCCACGGGCAGCCGGTCGGTCGCCGTGCCGCGCGCCACGGCGGCCAGCACGTCGACGGTCACGTCCTGGTAGCTGCGCCCGTCCGCGGCGATGGCCGTCTCGTCGAGGTAACCGTTGGCGCCGGTGTGGTCGCAGGGACCGATCGTCACCGAACGGAGCGTGCCGCGCCGCCGTGCGACGTTCCAGGGCGACCACGGGAGGATCCGCCAGCGCCCGGGGAACGGCCAGGCGCCCCAGCGCTGAACGCGGTCGCGGTGCCCGTGGAGGTGGAGCACGCGGTCCGCCACCAGGACGCCGGGGTCGGCGGCCATCACGCCGCCGAGCGAGGCGACCACCACCTCCGCGCGCGTCGTCTCCTTGAGGAACGGGGCGGCGCCGAGGGCGATCTGGCCGCCACCGGAGAAGCCGATCAGGACGACGCGGCCGCCGCCGACGTAGCCGCGCCGCCGGAGCGCGCGGACGATGAGCGCTGCGGAGCCGCGGTTGTACATCGGGCCGTAGCGACGGTCGGCCGAGACCAGCACCTGCCAGAAGTTGCGCGCGTTGATCAGGAAGCCGGCCGCCGCCCCCAAGCGGCGCTGCCCGAGCTTGCCGCGCAGCGCCCAACGCCACACGCTGGCGAACGCGCGCTGGCCCGTGAGGGCCCGGTTCGTCACGGAGTACGGGAAGACCTGGACCACCCGACCCTCGGGGAGCGCGCTGCGGAGGCCGGCGATCAGGCGGGCCTCCCCGCGGCCGTAGACCACCGGGCCCACCGCGTGGATGCCGCTCAGGAACACGACCCAGGGGTCGACGTCGGACACGGTTCCCGAGGGCGTGGGGGCGTCCTCGGCGTCGTCCTCGGGGTCGTGAGGAAGCTCGGCGTGCGGGTGGGTCTCTTGCGGCGCGAGCGGGTCGCCGAACCAGCCCGCCCACCAGCCGAGCGTCTCGAGCGGCGCGAGCGCGCCCGTGAGGAGCAACGCGAACACGGCCACCCAGCCGAGCGTCCCGAGGTCGGGCATCAGCGGCCGCTCTGGCGCGGGGGCCGCAGTTCGGCGCCTGCGACCGAACGGCGCACGTACCGGCCGAGGCGTGTGAGCGGTCGCCCGACCGTGCGCTGGAGCGCCTGGACGAGGAACCAGCCGCCGACGCTGGCGGCGAGGGCCTGCGCGGCGCTCAGGTCGAACACCGCGGCCGTCGCGATCCACACCGCGAGCAGGGTCCACACCGAGAGCAGCCCGCCGATCGCGGTGCCGAAGTAGGGCACCAGCACGAACGCACCGAACAGTTGAGGCGCGTGCGCCAGGCCGGTCGCGGCGACCGTCGCGCGCCAGGTCCCGGTGGCCTCGAAGCCGAGCGTCGCGACGAGCCACGCGCTCGTCGCCCACGTGAGGAACCCGATGGCGAAGAGCGCCGCTTGGACCACGAGGCTGGCGGCGAAGCGGCGCGGCCGCACGCCGACGGCGAACAGGGCGAGGCTCTGACCGATCGCGGTGGCGAGGCCGGCCGCGAGCACCACGGCCACGCCGAAGCGCGCCCCGGTCGCGGCGCTTCGGAAGACCTCGGGATCGAGGCTCCAGACGGCGCGGACGGCGTCGATCGGCCCCATGGCGCTCAGTGGTGGTGGTGGGCGTGCTGCAGCTCGCCGGGGGCGATCGGCAGCCGGTCGCCGCGGAACCACCAGGCGGCGAGGAGGGTGGTGATCGGCACCGCCAGGATGAGGCCGATGGAGCCCACGAGCGTGTGGACTACCTCGCTGGCCACGAGCTCGAGGTTCAAGGCCCGCGCGAGGGAGACGTCGTTGACCTCGAGGAGGATCAGGAGCGCGAGGCCGGACCCGGTGTAGGCGAGCACGAGCGTGTTCACCAGCGAGCCGACGTGGTCGCGGCCGACGTTCATGCCGCGCCGGTAGAGCTCGCCGAGGCCGAGCGTGGGGTCGGTGTGCGCCAGCTCACGCACGACGCTCGCCTGGACGATCGTGATGTCGGTGAGGGCGCCGAGCGCGCCGATGAGCAGGCCGGCGAGGAGCAGCCCGCGCAGCGCGATCTGCGGCGCGGCCGACAGCAGGTAGATCGCGTCCTCGGTGCCCAGCCCCGTCAGCCGCGCGCCGTCGCTGAAGACGATGCCGAGCAGCATCGTGACGCCGACGGCGGCGTACGTGCCGGCCAGGGCGGCCGTGGTGCTCCAGCTGACCCCGTGCACGAAGTAGATCGCCAGCAGCAGGATGCCGCCGACGCCGAGGAGCGAGACGAGCACGGGGTCCCACCCGGCGAGGATGCGCGGCACGATGAAGGCGATGACGATCCAGAGGCTGACCGCCGTGGCCGCGACCGCCCGCAGCCCCTTGAGGCCCGCCACGAGGAACGAGGCCAGCGTGAAGAGCGCGAGCAGCCAACCCAACGCCGGCCGCCGCACCCAGTCGCTGACGACGTACCTGCGACCGCCCTGGATGCCGGGCGCGAAGTAGAGCTCGACCCGCTCACCCACGCGGTACGCGGGGGTATCGAAGGTGCTGTCGGGGTCGGGGAAGGGGAGGTCGGCGGCGACCACGCGGCCGTCGGGCAGCCGCACGAGGGCGCCGTCGGGCGGCGTCGACCGCGTCACCAGTTCGACGATGCGCCCCTCGGCGTAGCCGATCTCGCGATCGGAGCCGATCTCGGGTTGGGCCGGAACTGGGTCGGCCTGGGTCGAGGCCCATGCCGCGAGGGCGGCGAGCATCGTTAGGAGGAGGAACGCGCCCAGGGAGGCGCGGATCGGTCGCCGGGGTCGGGGCGCTGGTGGCGCCGACCTCACGCCGCCCGCCGGCAGTCGGGGCAGAGCCCGTACAGCGTGAGCGCGTGGTCGTGGACCTCGAAGCCGCCCGGCAGGGTCACCCCTTCGAGCACCGCCACCGGGCAGGTCGCGTGCAGTTCGAACACCCGGCCGCACGCCTCGCAGCGGAAGTGGTGGTGGTGGCCGCGCCCCGCGAGCTCGTAGCGCGTCGACTCGTTCGGCAGATGGACGGCGACGACCTCACCGTGGGCCTCGAGCGCGTTCAGGTTGCGGTAGACGGTGGCGAGCCCGAGCGTGTCGTGGTGGAGCGCGGCGCGCTCCAGGACCTCGTGGGGGGTCAGCGGCCCCGCCGCCTCGTCGAGAGCTTGCAGGATCGCGCGGCGTTGGACGGTCTGGCGCATCGTGCGGCGAGCGTACCACTCGGCTCGCGCGCGCCGCGTCGTCGTCGAGAACGCGTTCTCGACCTTGGTGGCCCTCAGCCGCGGCGCGCGCGCATCGGACCCAACGGCTCGCCACCGAGCAGGTGCAGGTGAAGGTGGTCGACCTCCTGACCGCCGTGCCCCTTGCAGTTGACGATCAGGCGGTAGCCGTCCTCCGCGATCCCTTCCTGCTCGGCGACCGCACGCGCGGCGACGAACAGACGCCCGAGCGCCGCCTCGTCGTCGGCGGTGACGTCGGCGGCGGTGGGGATCACGTGGTTGGGCACGATGAGGACGTGGACCGGCGCCTGCGGGTGGCGGTCGCGGAAGGCGGTCACCAACTCGTCTCGGTAGACCACGTCGGCCGGGATCTCGCCACGGACGATCTTGAGGAAGATGGTGTCGTGGGGCATGCCCGAGCATAGCGCCCCGCTCGACCGCGGGCGCCGCGGAGATGGGCCGGAGCCACGTCGCGCTCGACGGGCCACCGTGAGAAGGAGAGGCTATTCTCAATCGTGCGCCGGGCACGCGGCGCGCGACGCGAGCGCCCGACGTCCGCGCGGGCGCCGCCGCCCACGACGATCCGTCCTGAACCCGACCGACCGGTTTTCCGCACGAGGAGACCGCATGCCCCACCGCCGCCACCGATTCGTCCTGCTGCTCGCCCTGCTCTGGTCGCTGGGCCTCACGTCCCGCCTGGCCCAGTCGTCGACGCCCACGACGCCGACGCCCCCCGCGACCGCCCACGAGGACGAG
>JARGGE010000131.1 GCA_029210865.1 Trueperaceae bacterium | reverse complement strand
GACCAAGCCATCGACTAGAGTGGATGCATGCGGTGCACGGCGTGCGGTTCGGCGAGCCCCCCCGGCATGCGCTTCTGCGGCATGTGCGGGCGGCCGCTCGGCGCTCCGGCCGAGGAGCGCGAGCGGCGGCGCGTGAGCGTCGTCTTCGTCGACCTCACCGGCTTCAGCTCGCTCACGCACGGCCTCGACCCCGAAGAGACGCGCGACCTCGCCGACGAGGTGCTCACCGAGGTGGCGAGCGTCGTCGAGGACTACGACGGTTACGTCGACGCCTTCCGCGGCGACGGGCTGATGGCGGTCTTCGGCGCGCCGCGCTCCC
This sequence comes from Trueperaceae bacterium, assembly GCA_029210865.1. Lineage (GTDB taxonomy): Bacteria > Deinococcota > Deinococci > Deinococcales > Trueperaceae > JAABTL01. Next base: position 7,063 of record JARGGE010000131.1, on the reverse strand, counting down.
ACCCCGACGACCCCTACCGCGCGGTCGTCGCCGCCGAGGCGAGCCTGCGCGCGATCGAGCGCGTCGGCGCGGCCAAGGGCGTCGACCTGCAGGGGCGCGCCGGGGTCACCACCGGCGTCGTCATCGCGGGCGCGATCGGCTCGGGCCGGGTGCGCGAGTACACGGTCATGGGCAGCGTGGTCAACCTCGCCAGCCGCCTCGAGCACGCCGCCGGCGCCGGCGAGGTGTGGACCGCCGAAGAGACGTACCAGGCGACGCGCCACCGTCTGACCTACGAGAAGGTGAGCGAGGTCCGCCTGCCCGCGTTCCCCAACGTCACCGAGGCGTACCGGCTGCACGCAAGCGAGCACCGCGACCCCGACCCCTACGCGCGCGTGCGCTTCGTCGGCCGCGCCCGCGAGCTCGACGCGCTTGCGGCCTGGCACCGCGGCGTGCGGCGCACGAAGCGGACCCGCGTCGCCTGGCTGGTGGGCGAGGCGGGCAGCGGCAAGACGCGCCTGCTGCAAGAGTTCGCGGCCGGCCTCGACCCCGCCACCACGGTCGTGTGGCTGCACGCGCGCAACGGCGACGCTTCGCTGTGGACGGAGCTGGCCGCGCAGGTGTTCGGCCTCCGCGAGGCCGACGACGTGCGCGCCCGCGCCGCCACCGTGCAGCAAGCGCTCGCCCAGCTGCTTCCGGGCGAGGCGCGCTGGCACCGCCTCGTGCTCGAGAGCCTCGACCTGGTCCCCGAGGTGCCCTGGAAGCGCCTCGAGCGACGCGCGGTCGACCGCACCCTGCTCGCCTGGCGCGACGTGCTCGTCGCGATCGCCCACCGCCGCGTGGGGGTGGCCTCGCTCGCGCTCTTCGTCGAGAGCGACCGCTTCGACGCCGACCTCGAGGCCTTCGTCGAGTGCCTCACCGGCGTCCAAGCTCCGATGCTCGTCGTGCGCACCAGCCGCGGCCGCGACCTGCCGCCCGGCGCCGACGCGCTCACGATCGCGCCGCTGTCGATTACCGAGAGCCTCGAGCTGCTCGACCAGGTCGCCGACCCCGTGTTCCGCGTGGCCATGCGCTCGCTGGTGCATCAGGTCGGCGGCGTGCCCGCGTCGGTGTTCGAGCTCGGCCGGGCGCTCTCGATCACGCAGGACACGCACTTCAGCGGCTCGCTCACGAGCCTGCTGCAGACGCGCCTCGACATGCTCGAGCCCGCCGCCCGGCGGCTGCTCGCGCTCGCGGCGCTCACCGGCGAGCGCACCTGGGAGGGGCTCCTCGCCGCCTTCGCCGGCGACGTCCGGCACGGCCTGCGCACGCTGCGCGGCTCCGACCTGCTCGTGCGCCAGAGCACCTCGCGCCTCTCGGGCCAGACCGAGTACGGCTTCCGCAGCGAGCTGCTGCGCCACGCCGTGCTCCAGATGACGCCCTTCTCCGAGCGCCCGATGCTGCACCTGCACATCGCGACCTGGCTCGAGCAGCACGCGCCGCTCGCCCTCTCCGAGCTGACCGCCGAGCACTTCGAGAAGGGGGGCGCGGCCGACGCCGCGTACGCCTACTACCTCACCGCCGCCGCCGAAGCCGACGCCGACGAGGACGAGGCGCGCGCCGATCGGCTCTACCAGCGGCTGCTGGCGCTCGACGTGGCGCCGCTCCTCCGCGCCGAGGGCCTGCTCGCCTACGCCCAGGCCACGCTCCTGCGCGGCGACCGGCGGCTCGCGCTCGCGCAGCTCGACCGCGCCGACCAGACCCTCGCGCGCTGCGAACGCGAGGCCTGCAGCCAACTCCTCGAGACCACCCGGCGGCTGCGCGCCGAGGCGCTCGCGCTGATCGAGCCGCTGCCCGCAAGCGACCGGCTGGCGGGCGGGGAGGACGCGTCCGCGGACGCCGAGGCGGCGAGGGCGTAGCGGGGCGGTCGGCGGGCCGCTGCCCATCCGGTGGCGGCGAACGACCTACCACCCAGCCACGGCTCGACGCCGCAACGAGTACGCTCGGGCAAACGTTCCGGGGAGGGAGGGATCATGCTCCGCCGCTACATCGACACCGCGTTGCATCGTGCGCGCTACGAGGTGCTGGCCGACGATGGTCGCTACTACGCCGAGGTGCCTGGACTCGACGGCGTGTACGCCGAAGCCGCCACGCTCGAAGCGTGTCGCGATGAACTCGAGAGCGTGGTCGAGGAGTGGCTTCTCCTGCGCATCGCCCGGCAGCTCCCGATCCCTCCGCTCGACGGCATCGACGTGCAGGTGCCCGTCGCGAGCTAGTGCCGCCGTTCGGACCGATCGCGCGGCGCGACCTCGTTCGAGCGCTGCAAGCGCTCGGCTTCACGGGTCCGTACGCTGGCGGCCGCCACCACTTCATGATTCGGGGTGACCGCACCGTACGCATCCCGAACCCTCACGGCAGCGACATCAGCCGCGACCTGCTCGCTCGCATCCTCAGGCAGGCGGGCGTCGACCGCGAGGAGTGGACCTCGGTCTGAGCCGACCGTTCGACCACCGGATGGTCATTCCTCGACGCCGAAGGTCCGGAACCAGTCCCGGAAGCTCGGCTCCACGGCCACCACCGCGCGCGCTACGTCGCCGCGCGCCCGCGCGCCCGGCCCCGTGTCGACCCCCTCGAGCGCCGCGAGCAGCCGCTCCGGGAAGCCCCACCCCTCGGCCTCGACGAGCGCCCAGGCGCGCTCGGTGAACACCCCCTGGAACCACACCAGGTCGGGGAGCCGCAGCTTGCCGCGCGGCGTCTCGAAGGCGCCCAGGTCGCGGCGCGGCGCGGCTGCCGGACGCGCGGCCCGCCCGTAGCGCGGCGGCGCCGCCTCGGCCGCCGCCGCGCCGCCCACCCGCTGAACCTCCGCCCAGGCGCGGAAGCGCGCGAGCGTCGCGTCGGCGCCGGTCGCCCGCAGCGCCGCCAGGTAGAGCACGGTCGCGAGCAGCTCGTCGAGCCACTTCACGTGGGTGCGCAGGCCGGCCGCCTGCGCCACCGCGTGGCCCCACTCGTGACCGACCACCAGGTCGACGAGCTCGCGCACGTCCGCACGAACCCACGGGGCCTCGGTGAGCGAGGCGACGTCGGCACGAACCCACGGGGCCTCGGTGAGCGAGGCGACGTCGGCACGGACCGGAGGGGCCGCCGCGAGCGTGGCGGCGTCGACGCCGGCGCGCGGTCCCGCCACCGCGGGTTCCCCGACCGGCGCCCGCACCCCCGACCGGGCGGCGGCGAGCAGCACCGGCTCGAAGCGCTTGATCAAGCGGCCCGGTACGTCGGCGGCGACGACGATCGCCGTGGTCGGGCCCGCGGCGAACGCTGCGCTCGCCGGCGTTCGCCGGGTGCGCGTGAAGGGCCAGCCGTAGGGCGCCGAGGTCAGCCGCGCCCAATCGTCGGGGTTCGCCACCCACAGTTCGGCGTGACCGTGCAGGTCGAAGCGTGCCGCGGCCGCGACCTGCAGCGGCCGCAGGAAGGCCTGCAGCTGTGCCGCGCGGCCGCGCGCGCCGGCCGAGGCGCGGGCGGGCACCCAGGAGTCGGGTAGCGGTCGCAGGTAGACGCCCCGCAGGGGGTCGGGCGTCGGACGGTGCATGGCGGCGAGCCTACCGCTGGGACCCGGCGGCCGCGGACGCCCCGGTCCGGGCCTCAACGCTCGCCCCCTCGCCGTCCTCATGTGGGGGATCGGTGGGGCCCGCGCCGCTCATGAAGGGGCGCGGCCCGGGACCCCGCCGGGTGGTCGCCCCACCGACGCCGGCGCGCGGGGGCCCGAGTGGGAGGCCCGTCCCTGACGTGGACGATTGCACTTCGGCTGCGAGAACCCGTGCTAGACTCACTTTCAGCGTGCCGCGCCGCCGGATCCTCCTCCTCGTCACCTTCGCCGTCCTTCTGGGCCTGGCGGCCGGCCACGCTTGGGCGCAAGAGCGCCACAACTTCCTGTCGATCGACGGCGAGCTCGTCGACGACGCCGGTCCCTACTACTTCATCGCCTACGGCGACAGCACCAACGCCTACATGCGCGCGTCGAGCTTCGCGACCGCCAGCGGCCTCGACCTGCGCTTCGACGCCGCGACCAAGCGGCTGACGTTCGCCGCCGGCATCCGCCGCGTGGTCATCGACGCCACCGCCGACGTCGCCGCCGGGTTGGTCAAGCGCCCCGGCGCGGTCCGCTACGACGGCGGCGCGTTCGAGAGCCCCATGGCGATCCTGGTCGACGGGATCAGCTACGTCCCCATCACGCCGATCGTCGCCGCGCTCGGCGGCGATTCCGGCTGGCACGCCGAGGCCCGCGTCGTCACGATCGACCTGCCCGACTTCGCCGCCGGCGTGCAGGTGACCGCCCCGCGGCTCGGCCTCACCGACGGCGTCAGCCGCGTCGCGCTCGACCTGCCGGCCGGGCACCCGTACCAGGTGGCCGTGAACGGCTCGTCGCTCGCGCTGCTGCTGCCGGGCGCGCACGCCCCGGCGCTCACGCGCGCGGTGGACGGCGACCCCAACCTCGCCGCGGTCGCGTTCCAGGTGCTCGAGGGGGTCGTCGCGCTGGTGGTCCAGACGCGCTACCCCATCGCGCCGAGCGGCGTCGGCTACCGCGTCGGCACGCTCCCGCGCGGCGAGACCGACACCGTCTACGTCGACTTCGCCCCCGACCTGCGCGGCGAGGTGGCCACCCCCATGGCGGACGGCGTCACCGCCGTGCCGCCGCTGCCGACCGTGCCGCTCGCCGTCGCCGACGCCACCCCGCGGCGCCACACGGTGGTCATCGACGCCGGTCACGGCGGCCACGACCCCGGCGCCGTGTCGAGCTGGGCGCACGAGAAGGCCGTCGTGCTCGACGTCGCGCTGCGCCTCAAGGCGCTGCTCGAGACCGAGGGCGTGCACGTGATCCTCACGCGCGGCGACGACACCTTCCTGACGCTGCAGGAGCGCTCGACCTTCGCCACCACCGACCGCAACGTCTTCGTGTCGATCCACGCCAACTCGGCGGACGCGAGCGGCGCCCAGGGCATCGAGACGTGGGTGTTCGGCCGCCCGCTCGACCCGGCGCTCATCGACCGCGCGATCGACGAGAACGGCGGCGGCGACGTCGGCGCCACCCGCACGCAGGAGGCCGCGAGCATCGCCAACGACATCGCCGGCGACATCCTGCGCGAGACGCAGCTCAACTACTCGCTGGCGCTCGCCGACCTGGTGCAGGCGCAGCTGGTGGGCGCGACGGGCGCGAACGACCGCGGCGTGCGCCAGAACCTGTTCTACGTGATCCGCAACAGCCGCATCCCCGCCATCCTGGTCGAGGTCGGCTTCGTGTCGAACCCCGACGAAGGCGCCAAGCTCGCCGACGCCACCTACCGCGCGACGCTGGCCGACGCGCTCGCCGACGGCGTGCTCACGTTCCTGAGGGACGGCGGGTCGCTCGCCCAGCGTTGATAGGATGCCGGCTAGGATGTCGGCCGCCCGCACCGCACGCTCGTCCCGACGCCCCCGACGCATCGTCGAGGGGGCGGGCGGTGTCGTGCTGAACGACGAGGGCAAGGTGCTGCTCATCCGCCACCGCAACGGCACCTGGGTGTTCCCCAAGGGCCACGTCGAGCCAGGCGAGTCGAAGGCCGACACCGCGGTGCGCGAGGTGGAGGAGGAGGCCGGCGTGCAATCGGTCGCGATCGACCCGCGCCAGACGTGGCAGACCGAGTACGTCAACCCGCGCCGCGAGGGGCGCCGCATCACCTGGTACCTGCTGCGCACGAACGCCCGCGAGGCCATCCTGCGCGAGGCGATCTTCCCGCACGGTGGCTTCTACCCGCCCGAGGAGGCGCTGACCATGCTCGCCTTCGACGAGGACCGCGGCACGCTCAAGCAGGTGCTGCGCGCGGCGCGGCGGGCGGGGTTGCTGCCGGACGCGGCCACCGGAGAAACCGCGTGAAGCCCATCCCCGACGGCCTCCTGGGCCGCACCGGCGCCTTCAGCGGCCAGCAGGCGCTCGTGCACCTCAAGGCGCTCGTGCCCGACGGCACGGTGGCGCTGGCGCAGGTCGACGACGACGGCGTCCCCAGCGTCCGCGGCGTCGCGCTGCTGGCGCTGGTGGGCGGCGAGGTCAAGGCCCGCCACCTGCTCGGCCGCTTCGCCGGCCTGGCCGTGACCGACCTGGCCGTCCACGCCGTCGCGCACGCCCCCAGCGGCGTCCCCACGCTCCCGTCGCTGGCGCCCGAGGCGCCCATCGACGCGCTGCGCGCGCTGCCGCGGCTGGTGCCGGGGCGGCCGCTCCCCGCCGACGCGGTCCCCCTCGCGGCGCTCCTCACACGCCTCGAGACGCGCGGCTGGCACGGCGCGCTCGTGGTGCGTGCCGGCGCCGGCGTCGCGCTCGCGCTGCTCGTCGCCGGCCACGTCGCCGCCGCGAACGCCCACCGCCCGCGCTCGGCCGGCGGCACGATCGCCGACGGCTTCGACGCGCTGCGCGCGCTGGCGCGCTTCGCCGGCGAGGAGGGCGCGACCGTCGAGCTGGTCCCGCTCGATCCCACCAGCGCCGCCGCCATCGCCGGCTACGCCGCGCGCCGCACCCGCCCGGCCGGCGAAACGCCCGCGAGCGGCCTCACCGTGAACGCGGAGGGCGTCGCCCTACACGTGCGCGGCGAGGCGCTGCTGCGCGTCACCGCCGAACCGCAGCGGCGCGGACCGTTCGCCCTGATCGACGTCCCCGGCAGCCAGCTCCGCCTCCCCGAAGACGCCCCCGACTGGGTGGCGCGCCGCTACGCGATCACGCTGCGCGGCCGTGACGCGCTCAACCCCATGACCGACCACTGGATGCGCTTCCGCACCACCTACGGCGCCCGCGGCCAGCGCCTGCTCGAGGCCTTCGGCGAGGGCGCCAGCGTCGAGGAGCTGGCCATCACCCACGGCGTCGAGCTCGACGAGCTCGCGGGGTGGGTCAAGAAGTGGGGGGACGAGGGGTTGGTGCGGGGGGGGTGAGGGGGGCCACGCGGAGAAGACGCGGACCCTTGTGACACCCGCGCCGGACGCAGCGCCTCCGGGTCCGACGCGCTCTCCCCTATCCAGGCGTGGAATATGTTGCCGCCGCTGAGTATGGGGAAGAACTTGTGCTCTATGTCGATCCTCTTTCCCA
>JARGGE010000130.1 GCA_029210865.1 Trueperaceae bacterium | reverse complement strand
GGCCGCGCCGCGCGCGGGCGCCCACGAGCGCCCGGCGGCGGCCGCGCGCCCCGCCCCGACGCTCGAGGTCGAGGTCGCCTGCCTGCCGGGGCTGATCGAGGTCCTCGAGGCCGAGGTGCGTGCCCGCTTGGGCGAGGGCGGCGGCTTGGAGGCGGCGCCGCCCGTGCGCCGCGGCCCGAAGGGGCGCGAGGACGCGCTCGCGCTGCGCGTCTCGGCGCACGGGCGCGCCGGCCTCCACGACCTGCGCACCGCGGTCGCGGTGCAGCGCGTGCGCCGCTTCGCGGTGCCGCGCCCCAAGGCCCTGCTGGGCGACGCGGTCCTGCGCGAGCTGCAGACCGAGCTGCGCGTAGTGGTCACCGACGCGGCGGCCGCCAAGGCGCCCTTCGCGGCGCTGCGGCTCGAGGCGGCCGGCCGCGACTCGCCGGTCATGCGCCGCCTCGCCGAGGCGCTCGCGGCGGGCGTCGGCCTGCCCGAGGACGCCGAGGGGGGCGATCTGGTCGTGCGCGTTCGTCCCGACGGCGACGGCTGGGCGGTCCTGATCCGCACCACCCGGCGGCCGCTCTCGGCGCGCGCCTGGCGCGTGTGCGATCGCCCCGGGGGGCTCAACGCCACCGTCGCGGCGGCCATGCCCTGGCTCGCCCGCCCCGGGCGCGGCGTCGCGGCTCTCAACGCCTTCGCAGGGTCCGGCACGATGGCGATCGAGCTGGCCCTGGCCGACCCGACCGCCCGGGTCGAGGGCGTCGACGTCGACCCCGAGGCGGTCGCCTGCGCCGAGCGCAACGCCTCGGCCGCCGGCGTCGAGGGGCGGGTGCGTTTCGCCGTCGGCGAGGCCACCGCCCTCGCGGCCGCCGACGCCAGCGTCGCGCTCCTCCTCGCCGATCCCCCCTGGGGCGACGCCATCGGCGACCACGCCGCCAACCGCGCGCTCCACCCGGCCTTCCTGGCCGAGGCGGCGCGGGTCCTGCGCGGCGGAGGACGGCTGGCGCTCGTCACCCACGAGGTGGCGCTGCTCCACGAGGTGCTCGACGACGCGGCCGGCGGGCGCGGCCCGTGGCGCGTGGTGCACGAACGCAGCGTCTGGCACGGCGGCCACCACCCGCGGCTGGTCGTCCTCGAGCGCGTCACGCGCGGTGGCCGCGGCGGCGGTGGCGGCGCCCGCGGACCCCGCGCGGGGCGGGTGCTAACCTGAGCCGCATGCGCGCCCTGGGCCGGCTGAAGCCCGGCTGGTACGTCCTCATCCTCTTGCTCCTCTACGCGTTGGTCACGACCGGCGGCTGGCGGCGCGACGTGGTCGCGCTCCGCGAGCTGCGGCTCGAGGTCGCGTCCGGCGCGGTGCCGGTGGCTGCGGCCGGTGTTGCGGCCGCCCCCGGCGACGCCGAGCTGCTGGCACCGGCGTCCGTCGCCACCCCGTCGACGCCGCTGGCGGCCGATACCGGCCTGTGGTTCCCGGTGCCGGGGGCCCGCGTCCCCACCGACGACGACCACCTCCCCGGCGCCGAGCGCGCGTACCGTTCGGGGGTGAGCGAGGGCTTCGTCTTCTGGCCCGAGTCGGCTGGGCGCTTCATCGTCTTCGGGACGCCGGTGATCGCCGTCGGCGACGGCCGCGTCGTGCGCGTCGACGAGCCCTACGCCGAGCTCGACCGCGACGGGTGGGACACGCTGCTCGAGGACGTCGCCGACGGGGCCACCGACGCCGAGCTCGACCGGCTGCGCGGGCGCCAGGTGTGGCTCGAGCTCGGCGACGGCCGCGTGGTGCGCTACGGCCACCTGAGCGGCGTCCGCGCGGGCCTGGACGAGGGCCAGCGCGTGGCGCGCGGGCGCGTGATCGGCTACGTTGGCAACTCCGGCACCCTCGACGGCGTGCTCGGCCGCACCGGCAACCCCCGGCTGCACTTCGAGATCCGCGACGGCGACGGCTTCGTGGGCGCCGGCCTCGACCCCGACGGCGTGCGCCTCTTGGCCTCGTCGCTCTTCACGGGGCCCTGATGGACGACCCGCCCGCCGCGCACGAGGTCACCGCCATCGAGACGCTGTGGCGCAACGTCTGGGTGCGCGGCGCCACCTACGTGCTGCTCGTCTCGGCGCTCGTGCTGTTCCTGGTGACCCAGCGCAGCGCGTACGGGTTCGCCCTGCAGGTCGGCCTCATCGGCTTCGTCATCGCCTACGTCTTCAACCCGGTGGTGGAGGCGCTCGGCCGCGTGCGTATCGGGCGCGGCTTCGCCGTGGTCATCGTCTACCTGGTCCTCGCGCAGGCGCTCGTCGTCGGCTCCGTGCTGCTGACCCAGGTGGTCACCGAGACCGCGCGCTTCGCCAGCCTCTTGCCGGCGGCCTTGGGCAACCTCAGCGAATCGTTGGGGACGGCCACCGGTTGGTTCGGGGGCATCGGCGAGTGGTTCACCGGCCTCCTCCAGGACCGCCTCGGGATCGAGGTGGGCGGCGCGGACTTCGCGGTGCAGGTCCAGGCGCAGGTGGCGGCCTGGCTCACCGCGGCGGCCCAGAGCCTGAGCCGCTTCCTCGAGCGGGTGCTCGCCGAGGGCCCGTCGGTCTTGTTGCAGGGGGCGACCTCGATCGTCAGCGGCGCCTTCCAAGGCGTGCTCATCGCGATCGCCTCGGCGTACCTCCTCTACGACTACCCGCGGGTGACCGCGAACGTGCGCCGCTTCGTGCCGAGCCGCTGGCGGACGCTCTACGGCGACCTCGCCGCCAAGGCCGACCGCGCGATCGGCGGCTACCTGCGCGGCCAGATCCTGATCACGGTCATCGTGGGCTTCCTGATCTGGCTGGGGCTCACCATCCTGGGCGTGCCCCTCGCGACCGCGATCGCGGTGCTGTCGGCGGTCTTCAACCTGGTGCCCTACCTGGGGCCGATCGTCGGCGCGACGCCGGCGATCCTGCTCGCCTTCACGGTCTCGCCGCTCACGGCGCTCCTGGTGGTCGTGGTCTTCGTCGCCGCGAACCAGATCGAGGGGCACGTGCTCGCGCCGCTCATCCTGGCGAAGTCGACCGACCTGCACCCCGTGACCGTGCTCATCTCGATCCTGGTCGGCGTCGGCTTCTTGGGACTGCTCGGCGCGCTGCTCGCGGTGCCGGTGGTGGCCATGGCCAAAGTGGTGCTCGAGGAGTACCTGCTGACGCGCCCGTCCTACACGGGCGAGGTCGCGGCGGCGACGGCGGGGGGACCGCCGCCGGGTGGCGCCTCGGCGCCCTACGGCGACGTGGCGACCGAGGCGCGTGGCGACGCGCCGGTCGAGCCGCCGGCGTCCCCGGGCGACCGACGGCCCTGAGCGCACGGCCTTCGAGGCCGCCGCCCCGCGAGCGCCGTCGCCGGTCGGGCGTCGCCCGCGCCGCTCGCCCCCGGCCGCCGGTGGGTCAGTTCCCGCCGTTCTCCTTGGCCGCGTACATCAGGTCGTCCGCCCGACGCATGAGCGACTCGGCGTCCGGGCCGTCCTCGGGGTAGGTCGCGAGGCCGACGCCCGCCGCGAGCGGCATGCCGAGGACGCTCAGCTCGCCGATGGCGCTGGTGAAGCGCTCGGTGGCGGCGTGCGCCTCGGTCGCGCTCGCCAGCGGGATGACGACCGCGAACTCGTCGCCGCCCCATCGGAAGACGCTGTCGCTCGCGCGGCTCGCGCGGACCAGGGTCTCGGCCACGAGCGCCAGGGCGCGGTCGCCGGCCTCGTGGCCGAGGCGGTCGTTGATCGCCTTGAAGTCGTTCAGGTCGATCATGGCGAGCGCCATCGGCTGGTCGTGGCGCTGCGACAGGGCGAGCGCCTCGGCGACCTTGCGGTTGAAGGCCTCGCGGTTGCCGATCCCCGTCAGCGGGTCGGTGAGCGCGCTGCGGGCCAGCGCCGCGCGGTCGTGGGCCAGACGGACGATCGCCGCCACGTGCTGCCCCAACGCCTCGGCGAGCGGGAGCGAGCCGGCGCCGAAGGCGTCCTCGCTGCCGAACGCGTCGACGTTGAGCACGCCCACCACTTCGCCCTGGAAGGCGATGGGGGTGCAGAGGTTGGCGCGCAGCGGGCGCGGCCCACCAGCCCGGCCGACGGGGCCGCCGCGATCGGCGCGGACGGCGCGCTCGACGGCCTCACCGACGAGCAGCCGGGGACGGCCCGCGCGGTAGTCCTCGAGCCCTTGGCCGTACCAGGCGACTTGCTCCTCCTCGCTGGAGCCCCCTTGCGCCTGGAGGGTCGCGAGGTCGTAGCCCACGGCCGCCTCGAAGGCGAAGCGGCCGTCGGGGCCCCGCACGCTCAGCGTCGCCGCCTCCGCCCCCGGCGCCATCCGCAGGGCTGCCTCGACCGCCCGCCGGTAGAGGTCGGCGACGTCGTCCGACTGCGCCATGCCGCGCACGACGTCGAGCAGCTCGACCTCGCGCGCGTGCTGCGTGGCCCGCGCCAGCGAGGCGCCGAGCGTGCCGGCCACGGCGTCGAGCAGGCGGCGATCGCGCGTCGACCACTCGCGACCGGCGTCGCGCGAGCCGATCGCGATGACCGCGACCACGTCGCCGGCCATGTCCTGGACGGGCACCAGGGCCAGCGCGCGGAGCCCGAGGCCGCGGAACGCACCCTCCTGGTCGCCGGGCGCGGCGTCGGTGAGGAACGTGGCGCGCGCCTCGTGCCAGACCTGGTACAGCCGCCCGCTGCCCCACGGGATGCCGGCCTCGACGACCGCGCGGATGGGGCGCGGCAGGTCGGCGTTCGTCGCGAGGGGCCGGAAGACGCCGCGCTGGAGCCCGAAGACGGCGCCCCCCTCTTGCCCCAGCCCGTCGACGAGCATCTCGAGCGCCGTGGCGGCGGCGAGCTGCGGGTCGTCGATCGCGGTGAGGCGGCGGGCGACGTCGGCGAGCAGGTCGGCTTCCTGGCGTTCGCGTTCGGCTTCGCGCAGCGTCTCGAGGCGCACCAGGTGGGCCTCGGCGATCCGCCCGAGCGCGGTGAGCGTCGCGCGCTCCGTCTCGCCGAAGCCGCCGCGCGCGCGCCGTTCGACGTTCAGCACGGCCACCGTGCGCCCCTCGACCCGCAGCGGGAGGGCGAACTCCGAGCGGGTGGCCGCGATCCCCGGCACGGCCACGTACTCCGGGTCGGCATGGGTGTCCTCGACGTGCTGGACGATCCCGGTGCGGGCCGCCCGCCCGCTGATCGACGGGCCGAAGACCTCGTGGCCCGAGCGGACGAGCGGGGGCACCATCGCGAACACCTCGACGTGGTCGCGGCGCGGGCGCAGCACCGAGGCGTGCTCGAAGGGCACGACGCGCGCGACGAGCGGCGGCAGGGTGCTCAGCACGTCCTCCTCGTGGGGGGCGTGGCCGAGGGCGAGCGCGACGTCGGCGAGCAGCTGCGCCCGGCGCTCGCCATCGCGTGCGCGCAGGGTGGTCTTGCGGCGCGCGTCGTGGAGCGTGGCCCCGAGCAGCGTGGCCACCGAACCGAGCGCGACCAGCCCGACCACGTCCCACGGCGCGAACGGCGCGGCCCCGAGCGGCACCCAGGCGACGAGCGCACCCGCGGTCGCGAGCGCCGCCGCGGCAGCTCGGGCACCCGCCGTCGCCGCGACCGCGCCGACGCCGAGCGCGGCCATCCCGGCCACCCAGCCGGGGGCGAGGCCCGCCGCCTGGCCGCCGAGGATGCCCGCGAGGGCGAGCGGCGTCCAGAACCACGGCCGCAGCAGCAGCGGCGAGGGCTCGTCGGACGGTGCACGGTCGGATCGCACGACCGAATCCTACCGGGGGCGCCCGGGCGGCGGCCCGCAGCCGCCGAGCTCGCGCGGTGCGGGCGCGGCCGGGCCCCGCGGGTAGACTGGGCGCCGTGGCGAAGCGCGCTCCCGACGCAACCTCTTCCGGCAAGCGACGCGGTGCGGCGACCGCCGGCGCGGCGTCGCGCGCCGGGGCGCGGCGGGGTGGCGCGCGGCGGGCGCGCGTGGTGCGCAGCCTCGACCTCGAGGCGATCGGCCTGGTGCTGCTGGCCTTCGGGATCGCGCTCACCGCGATGCTGGTGCCGCGCTTCCCGGCGGGCGAGCTCGGCGTGCAGGTGCGCGCGGCGCTCGCGGGTCCGGTCGGCTGGGGGGCGTGGACGCTCCCCTGGCCGTTCCTGGCGCTGGGCGGGCTCTTCCTGCTGCGCCGCAGCCCGCGCGGTTGGGCGCGCGTGCTGTTCGGGTACGTGCTCGTCGCGCTGGGGGCCTGGGCGCTGGTCATGCTCGTGGCCCCGGCCTGGACCGGTGCGTGGGGCGCGGCGCTTCGTGGGACCCTCGCGGGCGCCGCCGGCGCGCTCGCCTACCTGCCGGCCGGGCTGCTCGTGACCCTGGGGGTCGAGCGGATCGCCGGATGGCCACCGATGCTGATCGTCCGCCGGACGCTGGCGGCGCTGGTGCGCGCCGTCCGCGCGCTCGCGAAGGCCGCCTGGCGCGCGCGCGTGCGCGCCCGGGCCCGCGCGGCCTTCCGCGCGGACGTGGCGCGGGTGCGGCGCGAGCTGCGCGAGCTCGACCGCGACCTCGCCGCCCTCGCGGGGCTGTACCCGGCGAGCGGCGAGCTCACCCGCTGGCGCGAGAGCGTCCAGCAGGCGGTGGCGGCCCTGCGCGGCGCCGACGCCGCCGCCCTGGACGTGGCGCGCGCCGACGTCGCGGCCTGGCGCTCCGCGGTAGGCGACTTCGCCCGCGACCGTGGTACCGAGCTCGCGCGTTCGCTCCGCGCCGAGGGCGCCCGCCCCCCGCTGCCCGACGTCGGCGACCTCGAGGGCTGGGGACGGCACGTCAAGGCGCTGCTCGACGAGCCGCTGACGCTCGCCGATGGCGGCGGGCGCGCCCGCCGGGGCGACCGCGCGCCGCGTGCGGTGGTGGCCGGTGACGCGCTGCGCAAGGCCTTGGCGCTCGACCTCGCGGCGCTCCTCGATCGCCACCGGCGGCTGGCGCGCGAGCGTGACCTCGCCGAGGCCGCCCTCGCCGACGCGCGACCGCGCGACCTGGTGCTCGCGCTCCAGGCCCACGGGGAGCGCGCCCAGGGCATCAAGGCCGTCGAGGCGGACGCCCTCGACCTGCAGGCCGACGCCGACCGGCTCGACGCCTGGCGCACCCTCCTCGACGGCCTGGTGCGGCTGCGCCTCGACCACCCCGACGACCCCGAGGTGGCCGACCTCGACGAGGAGTTGGCCGCGGCGCTGCGGGTCCAGGGCCGCGCCGAGCTGGCGAAGCACGAGGGGTGGGGCGAGGCGTTGGCGGCCGTGGCGACGGCGGCGCACGCCCGCGCGCGGGCGGCCGTGGTGGACGCGGACGCGCGCGAGGCGGTGGCGCACGATGGGGTGGACGACGAGGACCCCGCTGCCGGCGCCGACCGCGCGGACGCGGCCACGCCGCTCTTCGACGACGCCGAGCTCGACGAGCTGATCGACGACGCCCCGCCGTGGACGCGCGAG